>JAFOXT010000092.1 GCA_017425745.1 Clostridia bacterium
GGTAATTGATTCAAGAGAATTCATCTGTTCTTTCCAGAGACCTGTTACTGAGCTAAAAATTCCGATAACAACGGAGAGAACAACTGAAAGCACTTTTGTTAAAAACGGGAGTACTGAATTCATAAATTTTACCTCTCTTTTTTGTTTTACATTTAAGAATATAGCATAAACAGAAATAATTTTCAATGTTTTCGTGAAAAAAGACAAATCAAGGCGAAGCCTTGCTTTGTCTTTTTTATTTTACTACCCGAATCTGTACCATAGTTATGTAATAACAATCGCCGAGGATTTCTCCCCGGCGGTAATCATTTTATTTTGCAAAAAGGTTTCTGATAAATTCTACAAGGTTGAAAGTTCTTGCGAAGAAGCAGATGATTTCTGCGATGAAGCCTGTGTGAACAGGTCTTTTACAATCGGGACAAGTAAGCTGTTCGCCGCCGTTGTCGCACATTGTATCACCGTCAGCGTCGATGTGTTCACCTGTTGCAGGAATAACTTCCTGAGCGATTGTTGCATTGTTACATCTTGAGCAGTGCTGACCTTCTGTAAGACCTGCATTTGTGCAGTCACCGGCAACTGCTTTATCGATTATAATATCGTGAGCATTGGGGTCAATCGCATGCTCAACATAAGTTGTGTAAGTACAAGCTGTGCAGTATTCGTATGCATCCCAACCGATTTCTGTGCATGTGGGAGCTTTTGCATCAACTTTAACAAGTGTGTCCTTGTGGTTGAGAGCAGGGATAACTTCCTGAGCGATTGTTGCATTGTTACATCTTGAGCAGTGCTGACCTTCTGTAAGACCTGTATTTGCACAATCGGGAGCTACTGCTTTATCAATAACTATATCGTGAGCATCGGGGTCAACGGGAAGTTCAACCTTAGTTGTGTAAGTACAAGCTGTACAGTATTCGTATGCATCCCAACCGATTTCTGTGCAAGTGGGAGCCTTTGCATCTACCTGGACAAGTGTATCTTTATGATTGAGAGCGGGAATGACTTCCTGAGTTTTGTTGTAGTCGCAAGTGTTGCATTCAAAGCTATCTGTATAGCCGTTTTCTGTGCAAGTAGGAGCAAGCCCTTCTTCATAATTACAATAATGAAGAACATCAGTAAGACTTTCATTACTTGCGTCACTTGCGTCGATTGTTAAATTTGCAGGATCACCTAAATAATGAGCAGAAGTTATTTCCGAACCTTTGAAACCACTGTAAGCTATCTCTCTCACTTTGTTGGTCAAAACAACCTCTCCAATGATTGCCACAGAAAAAGCAAACTCATCTACATAAGCGCAATCTACGATTAACTTACCTATTGCAACATCTAAAAACATTTCATCCGAAGTAAGATTGACAATAATACTTTTGATTTTTATTTCTCTAAAAGCTTGATAAGCCACAGATGTTACTGTATCTGGAATTACATAATCCACATCACTAAGGTCACCGGCTTTTAAGAGTGTTTTTTTGTCCTTTGAAAAAACCACTCCATATTCATCAGTGCAATAATATGGATTAGCAGGTGACACAATAAATTCTTTTAAGCTACTGCAGCCAACAAAGCAAAAAGCAAAGTCTTCAAACTCAGCCGTCGAGGGAATTGTAATCTTTTCGAGATAAGATAATGAATAAAAAGCAGCTCCTGCAATTTTTGTTACGCCTTCTTCAACAACAACCTCTTTGATGTCACGCTCATAATCTTCCCAAGGCTGTTCTGTATAGGAAAATATTGCCTGCATTTTACCTTCACCGCTGATGGTGAGCAAACCATCAGAGTCAAGTGACCAGGTGAGGTTGTCACCGTTAGCACCGCAAGCACCGCTTGCTACGACATCAGCCGCAAAGGCCATAGGGATTGTTGTTACAATCATTAAGATTGCAAGGATGATTGATAAAGTTTTTTTCATTTTGTTTTCTCCTTTCGGGATTAAAGATTTGACCCTTCCACCGCTAACGCGGTCCCCCTTCCCTTTCAGGGACGGCAAGACTTGTCTCCTCCTTTCAGGGGAGATGTCACGAAGCGACAAGAGAGGGAATATGAAAACCGCCCAAGCCCGCAAAAAGCGAACCTGAACGGTTAATTACCAAATGTTAAATTGCACACGAAAAAGGGCAGAGTTATCTCTGTCTGTATGTTTATCTGTCTGATAGTTTTTCGCAAACTTCATAAGACAAGTCAACCTTTCCGCATTTTTATGGTAACATTATACACAAAAGAAACAAAAAAGTAAAGGGGTGCAAAGATTTTTTAATAAAACACATAGAAATAACTGCACTACGCTTGTAAAAGAGGTGAAAAATCAAGGCGAAGCCTTGTATATCATCAATTCCGCAGGAATTGCGTATCATCAAGACGCAGTCTTGTATATCATCATTGCGAAAGCTTTTTTATACACGCTACGCGTGATTATATACAGTCCTGACGGACTGATGAGATACAACAATGGCAATGCCGTTGTTGATGATATGCAGCCTGACGGCTGATGATATGCCATTGCTTTCGCAATGGATAAAAAAACCAAGTCCGAAGACTTGGTTTTTTGGCACCCCCTGCGGGAATCGAACCCACATCTAATCCTTAGGAGGGATTTATTCTATCCATTGAACTAAGGAGGCTTGTTTTATTCTTATATAATTGTATATGCTATACGGGTTTTCCGCAATTCCAGCGTTTTTAATCTTAACATTTTTTCTATTTGTTGTCAATCTTTTGAAAAATTTTTAAACTTATCCATATTATTTCAAATTTGTTACATTCTGTTGGTTTTTGTAATTGACATCACAATTGTTATAGCGTATACTATGACACGGTGTAACGAATTAAACATTTTAAAAGGAGTTTGTGTTATGGAATATATTATGCCTAAAGAGAATTATCTCACCTTACCCGAAAAGGAATCCTGCTACGAATATATGCTTCAGAGCTACGAAAGAATTGCAAAGGATTACGGTGACGACTACACCGCTTTTGTTGTTCCCGTTGCAAATGTTGAATCTGAAGTTTCAATGAAGCGCTTTATTTCTGACATTGAAAAGCTTGCTGCATGGTTCGTTTCAAAGGGAATCGGCAAGGGCGACGTTATTACTGCTTTCCTTCCCACCTGCGGTCACGCTGCTGTTGCGTTTTATGCCGCTTCAAAAATCGGTGCTATCAGCAACTTTGTGCATCCCCTTACTCCTCCCGCACAGCTTGTTGAAATTATGATGCACACCAAGAGCAAATGTCTTATGCTTCTTGACCTTTTTGCAGGCCCCTTCAAGCCCATTACAGATAAATTCCTTACAGTTGTCTGCTCAACCTCAGACTTCTGCGACGGTATCGCTTTCAAGTATGCAAAGGGCAACGAAATGCAGAACGGTCAGTATGAAAAAACCGCAACAACCAACCCCTATATGGAAATTATGGGTATGGAGCTTCCTGCTGTTCCCACCGACCACAACCCCGGTAAGGATAACGCAATTTATATTCACGGCGGCGGTACAACCGGCAAGAGCAAGACAATTATCCACTCAGCATATTCATTCAACAATCTCGCTTACGCAATGTATGCTCTTGACCTTCCCCACGATTATACCAAATGCTATTCACTCTGCGTTCTTCCCTGCTTCCACGCTTTCGGTCTCGGTGTTTCAATTCACTACGCAATCTGTAACGCATACAGACCTATTATGATTTCAAAGTTTGACCCCATTCAGGCAAACGAGCTTATCAGAAAATACTGTGTAATTGAAATTCTCGGTGTTCCCAAGATGTTCCAGAAAATGCTTGAGGCACCCAACTTCAAAAACAACGAGGGTATTAAAAATCTTCTTATTCTCAGCGCAGGCGGCGACTACATAAGCCCCGATTTTGTAAGAGAATTCAACGCTGAAATTGCTTCTCAGGGCGCAAAGGGCAAGCTTGCTCCCGGCTACGGCCTTACAGAAATGTGTGCAGTATGCACCACCAACAATCTCCCCGGCGATTACTACAGAGATAACACTGTAGGTATGCCTATCCTCGGCACAGAGCTTGAAATCTGGGATGCAGACTGCAACAAGCTTCCCGACGGCGAAATCGGTGAGGTTGTTCTTACCGGTAAGTGTATGATGAACGGCTATCTTCCCGACGACGTTATTAACGAAAGCGGTATTTATACAGATAAAAACGGCAAAAACTGGATCCGTACAGGTGACGTTGGCTACATTGAAGACGGTCACCTCAGATTCACAAGCCGTATTAAAAGAATCATCATTATTGCCGGCTACAATATTTATCCTGCAACAATTGAAAGAAAGGTTCTCACACTTAACAGTGTTGCTGAGGCCTGTGCTTGTCAGGGCTATGACGAAAACGGCAAGCCCTATGTAAAGCTTGTAATTGCTCCTTTCAATCCTCAGGCTGACAGAGAAGCTCTTAAGGAAGAGGTAATGAGCTTCTGCAAGGAAAATGTTGAAGGCTATGCTTGTCCGAGAAAAATTGAAGTTATGGATGCGCTTCCCAGAACAAAAATGGAAAAAATCGACTTCGTTCTTCTTTCAGACAAGCTTCCCACAGAATAAAATTACCGCGGTGCAGCTTTTAAAGGCTGCACCGTTTTCGTGCACAAAAAATTTCAGAAATTATATTGACATTTCAATTTCATAGGACTATAATTGAGAAAAATTCAGTATTGAAGGTAACGGATATGAACTTAGCTCTCTTATGTGCAGGTAAATATTTCTTTAGCTTTAGCGTAGCTTTCTTTTTTGGCTATGCTTATTTCGCGTTGAAAAAGTTACATGTGAGAGCACAGAAAAGTTTTTAACGATTACTTGAATTTTATAAAGTAACTTAAAAAGGCCTCACTTGTAGCAACACAAGTGAGGTTTTTTAAATATCGAAAGGGTTGTTCTATATGGCAGACAGGTTAGAAAAAGCAAGAGAAATCATTGACAAGGTGGATTCTCAGATGGCAGAGCTGTTCATTCAGCGAATGAAGGCTGTAGAAACTGTGTTTGAATATAAAAAAGCGTACGGTCTTCCTATTTATGACAAAAAAAGAGAGGATGCCGTTATTGAAAAAAATTCTTCTCATATTGATGATGCCGTTATCAAGGAGTATTATACAGACTACCTTAAAAACCTTATGGCGGTTTCCCGTGCTTATCAGCACCGTTTGCAAAACGGACTCAAGGTTGCTTACAGCGGAGTTGAAGGTGCCTTTGCTCATATTGCGGCAGGAAGAATTTTTCCCGACAGCGACCGGATATCCTTCAGAGATTTCAGAGCAGCCTACAACTCAGTATTGAACGGCGAAGCGGATATTGCCGTACTGCCTATTGAAAACAGCTATGCAGGAGAGGTTGGTCAGACCATTGACCTTATCTTCTCGGGCCAACTTTATATAAACGGAATTTACGAGCTTGAAATTCATCAGAATCTGCTTGGACTTCCCGATGCAACCGTTGAAGATATCAGAAAGGTAACAAGTCATACTCAGGCCCTCGGTCAGTGTCACGATTACATAAAGCTCCGCGGCTTTGATGTTGAAGAGGCCTCCAACACTGCAATTGCGGCAAAAACAGTTGCTGAATCAAGTGATAAATCTCTCGGTGCTATTGCAAGTGCTGAAACCGCTGAAATATACGGGCTGAAGATTCTTGAAGCAAACATCAACAAAAGCGGCGAAAACACCACACGCTTTGCAGTTCTTTCAAAGGTAAAGGCAGACACAGCCAACTTCACAAGCTCTGTGCTGATGTTCACCGTAAAAAACGAGGCTGGCTCACTTGCCAACGCAATCAGCATTATAGGAAAATACGGTTACAATATGACCGCCCTCAGAAGCAGACCTCTTAAAAAGCATTCCTGGCAGTATTATTTCTACATTGAAATTGACGGCACTACCGACACCGAAAACGGTGAGAAAATGCTCGAAGATTTAAGCAAGGTATGCGACAAGCTTAAAATTGCCGGCACCTTTGCACCTCACAGTGAAATATAGGAGTTGATTATATGAATATTCATATGAATCTTAAAGAAAACAGTTACGACATTATTGTTGAAAGAGGACTGCTGCAAAAGGCTTCAAGCCTCCTCAATCTCGACAGACGTGTTCTTGTTGTAACAGACTCGGGTGTTCCCGCTTCTTATGCCGAAGCTCTGGCAAAGCAGTGCAAGGCTCCCGTTATATATACTGCTGAAGCCGGTGAAAGTTCAAAAAGCCTTGACACCTTCCGTGAGCTTCTTTCCGTAATGCTTGAAAACAGCTTTTCAAGAAAGGACTGTGTTGTTGCAGTAGGCGGCGGAGTGGTTGGCGACCTTTCAGGCTTTGCCGCATCAGCATATATGCGAGGCATTGATTTTTACAATATTCCCACAACCCTCCTTTCTCAGATTGACTCCTCAATAGGCGGAAAAACAGCCGTCAACTTCGGAGGAATAAAAAACATTGTGGGTGCATTTTATCAGCCCAAAAGAGTGCTCATAGACCCTGACCTTTTGAAAACACTTCCCGACCGACAGATTTCAAACGGACTTGCAGAAGCAATCAAAATGGCACTCACCTCTGACAAAGAGCTTTTCCGTATATTTGAAAATGAGGATATTGAAAA
>JAFOXT010000093.1 GCA_017425745.1 Clostridia bacterium
TACCCATTCCTGGAGCAAATCCTCACGTTTGCTGTCAATGCCGTCGTTAAGACGTCTTATATCAAGAACTCTGTCAAAAACATCGTCACTTGTTATAACAGAGCTGCTGCGGGATATAGGCGCACTAAGCTCATAACGGCACAGACCGACATAATCAGAAAAGAAGTCGCTGCGGTTAAAGGGCGCATTTCTGCCAAGCTCAAGCGCTTCGGCAATTACATTGAGAATTGTACTTTTTCCGCTGCCGTTGTCTCCGCAAAAAATTGTTATATCACGAAACTCAAAATTGTGGGGCAATTCCCTTTCACGAAAGAAGCCGAAAGGATATCTTGTTGTATAACAGGTACGGAAATTTTTAGGGCTGAAAAGGTCGCTTTTTACGTTGAAAAAATTCTCATCTTCATCTCTTGAGGGCAGATGAAAGCTTTTAAGATAAATCATATTTCTTACAGATAACGCATCATTGCAACAGCCTTGCCGAGGATTACAAGCTCATCAACGATAATGTGCTCAAAGGCATCGTTTTCGGGCTGAAGACGGAAGTGGCCGTTTTCCTTGTAGAAGGTTTTAACTGTAGCCTCGTCTTCAATAAGCGCAACAACAATGTCACCGTTACGGGCATAGGGAGTTTTTTCTACAAAGAGAATATCACCGTCATAGATACCTGCACCAAGCATACTTTCACCTCTTACTTTAAGGGCGAACATTTCAGCATCGGCAGAAATGTGGCCACCGGTAAAGGGTATGTATGATTCAATCTGTTCAACGGCAAGAATGGGAATACCTGCAGTAACCGTACCTAAAAGGGGAACGTGACGTACATTTTCAGCCTGACCTACAATTCTGATTGAACGCTTCAGCATCGGGTCGCGGATAATATAGCCCTTTTCTTCAAGTGCATCAAGGTTAGCCTGAACAGATGAGGTTGATTTAAGACCTACTGCCTGACAGATTTCTCTTACAGAAGGCGGTACACCGTTACCTGAACGCTCCTTAAGATATTCAAGAATTCTGAATTGGTTTTCGCTTAAAGGTTTCATATTTATTACCTCATTTCTATGAAAATTGGGTACAAATGTTCGATTGTGGTAATAGTATAACACATAAAATCAGAAATTGCAAACATTTGTTCGAAAAAAATAAAAATTTTTTCAGCGAATATATCAATGCTTTCTGTCAATACTTTTTTTACATCAATTTTTGGACGGTGAATTTTTACTTATGAAAAAGAAGACGGGCTTTTTTGAAAGAATATCATCCGGTAAAGGCTTTTATGTTACCGCTACAGTTTGTGTGTGCGTAATTATTGCTGCAATTGCTTTGATTTACAACTCTTCTGTAAATATGCTCAAGGGAGCAGTGCCTGAAGGAACAACTGCAGAGGTAAGAAAAAATCAGACAGGTGTAAGTGACCCGAGAAGCACAACAGCAGAACCTACAAAAACTGAAGAAGCATCAACCAAGAAAAACGAGCCGACAACGGAACGGCCTACAAATGAACCAAGCCGTGTTATAACCACAGCAGCACCTACTGAGCCGACCTTTGCAAAAAGCGAAAAGTATGTGGCACCCACATCGGGCGGGATACTTAAAAAGTTCAGTATGAGTCCCGTTTTTGATGAAACAATGGGAGATTGGCGTAGTCATGGCGGAACGGATTTTAAAGCTGATGAAGGTCAGGAAATAAAGGCAGTAGGCAACGGACGGGTGTCAAAGGTTATCTCTGACCCGAGTTGGGGTTATATCATTGAAATTGATTGCGGTGACTTTACCGCGAGATACTGCGGTCTTCTTCAGGGCACAACAGTAAAAACGGGTGATACTGTATCAGAAGGTGATACGGTAGGCACAGTTGGAATTATTCCTTGCGAAAGTGCTGATGAGAGCCATATTCATCTTGAAATAATCAAGGATGGAGACAGAGTTGACCCTGAAAATGTTCTGGGTAAATAAAATACCGCACATTTCCTGTTTCGGAAGTGTGCGGTTAAATTTTATGTCATTTCAAATGTGCCGGTATAAAGCTGATAGTATTTACCACCCTGAGCAATAAGCTTTTCGTGGTTTCCTTCTTCAATGATTTCGCCGTTTTCAAGAACAACAATATCATCAGAGTTTCTTACGGTTGAAAGACGGTGAGCAATTACAAATACAGTTCTTTCTTCCATAATTCTATCCATACCCTTTTCAATAAGACGCTCTGTACGGGTGTCTACTGATGAGGTAGCTTCGTCAAGAATAAGAATGGGAGCCTTTGCAATTGCAGCTCTTGCTATGTTGATAAGCTGAGCCTGACCGGTTGAAATATTGTTTCCGCCTTCCTTAAGCTCGGTTTCGTAGCCCTTGGGAAGGGCTTCAATAAAGGCGTGAGCATTGGCAATTTTTGCCGCTTCAATAATTTCCTCCTCGGTTGCATCAAGCTTTCCGTAACGGATATTGTCAGCAATTGTGCCTCTGAAAAGCTTTGTATCCTGAAGAACCATAGCCATAGTTCCTCTGAGAGAATCTTTCTTGATTTCTTTAACGGGAATACCGTCAATAGTGATTTCGCCGTTTTGCACCTCATAGAAACGGTTGATGAGATTGGTGATGGTGGTTTTACCTGCACCTGTTGAGCCTACAAAGGCTACCTTGGTGCCGCCGTCAGCCTCAACGTTGATATTTTTAAGAACGTCTGTGCCCTCAACATAAGCGAAGGTTACATCTTTAACCTCAACATTACCCTTGAGCTCCTTGTATGAATGGCCGTTTTCTGTGGGGATTTTCCAGAAGGGCTTGCCTTCTGCAGAATCGGTTTCTTCATCTTCGCCGAGAGCGTTTCTGATAAGACGTACAAGAGTTACCTTACCTTCATCGGTTTCGTGAGGCGTGTCAAGCACTTCAAATACACGCTCGGCACCTGCAATAGCAGCCACAAGAGAGGTGTAGCAGCTTGCAAGAGAAGCGATTGGTGAAGCGTAGCCGTTTACATAACCGAGATAGGTTACAAGAGCAGGAGCGTTCATTGTACCCTTCATTACCATAAAGGCACCGAGGAGAACTGCAACAGCATAGTTTACACGCGAAATCATACTCATAAGCGGACTCATAAGACCGCCGATAATACTTGCCTTAACACCGATTTTTCTGTAGTTTTCGTTAAGCACTGAAAAACCGCTGTTAACCTTATCCTCGTGGCAGAAAAGCTTTACATTCTTAATGCCTCTGATGTATTCCTCGGTGTAGCCGTTAACCTCTGCAATTGCTTTTTGCTGAGATTTGAAAAGAGGAGAACAAACAGCAGTAATAATCATTACAACAGCGAACATAAGAACAAGAGCAACCGTGATAGTAAGAGTAAGCTTCCAGCTGAAAATAATCATAATTGCAATTGTCATAACTGCCTGGATTGATGATGAAATAAGGGTGGGGAAGTTGCTGCTGATAAGGTTACTTACCTTGTTGAGGTCGTTTGTGAAATGGCTCATGATTTCTCCGGTTTTTCTCTTGTCAAAATATTCAAGAGGAAGGCCCTGAAGGTGATTGAAAAGCTCTCTTCTCATATCCTTGAGGGTGCTTGTGGAAACATGAAGCATAATGCGCTGATAAACAAAGTTGAAAACTGCAGAGAAGCCATAGGCAAGGGCCATAATAAATACCCATTTGATAATTTCCTTCATAGCTTCGTCGCCGGTGATTGTTTTTGCAACAAGCACCTTATCAAGAGCATCGTAAATCGGGTAAGTTGTGAGTGAAGCAAGTACGCTTACTACTGTTGTGGAAACAATAAGAAGTGCTGAAAGAACAAGCAGACCCTTATAACGGGTTATGTACTTTATAAGTCTTTTGGAAGCTGCCTTGATATCCTTGGGTTTTGCTTTTTTCTTTTTCTCTTCCCTTTCAAGACGCTCCTTCTTTTCTTCTTCAGTTTCTTCTTTCTTGGGCTTTGTTTCTTTTGATTTGCTCTTTGAGAAAAAGCCCTTCTTTTTATTTTTCTTTTCTTCGTTTGCTGTTTCTTCAGCAGAAGATTCGCTCTGAATTTCTTCAGCCTTTACAATTTCTTCGGGAGTATTCTTACTCATTGTGCCAACACTCCTTCCTGCTGAGATACAAAGATTTCGTGGTAAATTTCACTCTTTGTAAGAAGCTCCTCGTGAGTGCCCACGGAATCAATTTTACCGCCGTCAATAACGATAATACGGTCAGCGTCCATAATTGAAGTGATACGCTGAGCGATAATAAGCTTGGTGATATCCTTATAGTCTTCGCCTCTGAGAGAAGCTCTGATTTTAGCATCAGTTGCTGTGTCAACTGCAGATGTGCAGTCGTCGAAAATAAGAACTTTAGGCTTTCTGACAAGAGCTCTTGCTATGCAGATTCTCTGTCTCTGACCGCCTGAAACGTTTCTTCCGCCCTGGCTGAGGTCAGTATCATAGCCTTTTTCAAATTCTGTAATAAAGCTGTGAGCTTCAGCTGCCTTTGCAGCCTTTTCAACCTCCTCGTCTGTGGCATCAAGTCGGCCCCAACGGATATTCTCTTTGATTGAGCCTGAGAAAAGAAGATTTTCCTGAAGCACAACTGCAATTTCACTTCTGAGATTTTTAAAGGTGTAGTTCTTTACGTTTTCGCCACCAATAAAAACTTCGCCTTGAGTTGCGTCATAAATTCGGGGAATAAGCTGAATAAGGGTTGACTTTGAAGCGCCTGTTGCACCGATGATACCAACGGTTTCGCCTGCTTCAATTCTGATATTTATGTCTTCAAGAGCATTTTTAACAGCATCCTCGTGATACTTGAAGGTTACGTTTCTGAATTCAATTGAACCGTCCTTAACCTTAAGGCTTTCGTCAGCACCGTTATCATTGATTGAGGGCTCTTCTTTGAAAACCTCTGCAATTCTGTCAATAGAAGCCTTAGCCATAATCATGCTGATAAACACCATAAGAATGGTCATAAATGAGGAGAGAACCTGAGTGATATAGCTTGTGAAAGCAGAAAGCTGACCGATTTCCATACCTGTGTCTTCAATTATAAGTCTGCTGCCTCGGATCATTGAGAAAATAAGACAGCCGTAAATTACAACCATAATTGCCGGTGAGATAAGAAGAACGATTTTCTGTGCCTTTACGTTAAGTGCCATAACCTCAGTGTTTACTGTGTGGAACTTGTCCTTTTCATAATTTTCACGCACAAAGCTCTTTACAACTCTTATGCCGTTGATGTTGCCTCTGAGAGTGCCGTTGAAGCGGTCTGTTGCCTTGAGCATCTTTTTGAAAAGAGGTACAGCCATTATTGCCATTACTGTAAGAATAACAACAATTGAAGGCAGAGCAACATAGAAAATCACAGAAAGGTCGGTGCTTATTTTAATTGCTTCAACAAGCGCAGAAACAAGCATAAAGGGACCCTTGATGAAAATTACAATGGTCTGTGAATATACGTTCTGAATTGAGGATACGTCGTTTGTCATTCTTGTGATAAGAGAAGAAATTTTGAGCTTGTCAATGTTTTCAAAGGAAAGACTCTGAATTTTATAGAACAGCTCACGACGGAGATTTGCACCGAAGCCCATACTTGCAATTGATGAGCAACGTGCTGCAATATAGCCCACACAAAGGGTAAAGGCGCAGAGAAGAAGCATCTTTATAAGATGTCCGAAAAGCTGTTCACGGATAGCTTCGGTTGCACCGCCGTTAGGGTCTATACTGTAAAGAAGAGTGATAACCTCACCCATTACCTTCGGAATCTGAAGGCTGATCTGTACGTCTATGAAAATCATAATCGGGCAGATTAAAGAAAGAAATCTGTATCCTTTAGTGTAGGATAAAAATCTTTTTGCCAACAGGCATACCTCCTTGCTTTTTTTAAGCCGTTGATAATCAACGGCTTATATTATAATGAAATTTTTAATTAACCTGATAATTTTATACCCGTCAGCTTAAAGCAGATTTAAATGTTGGGTATGAGGGCGTTTGCAAGAGCAAAGTAAATGAGAAGTGAAACTGCGTCAACAACTGTGCTCATAAGCGGTCCGGTCATCATAGCAGGGTCCATTCTGCAAAGCTTTGCAACAATAGGAAGACTGCAGCCCATAATTTTAGCAACAATTACAACGCACCAGATTGAAAAGCTTACAACAAAAATTACACTTGTTGATGCGTCGCTGCCGAGAGTATAACGAAGGACAAACATTCTTACAATGTTAACAAGGGCAAGAACAAAACCTACCATAAAGGAAACTCTGATTTCCTTCCAGAGAACCTTAAAATAATCCTTTACTCTGATTTCGTCAAGAGCAAGACCGCGGATAATAAGGGTAGAAACCTGACTGCCTGAGTTACCGCCCGTACCCATAAGCATAGGAATGCAGGCTGTCATACCGGCAATTGCGGCAAGCTTTGTTTCAAAGCCTTCAATTATCTGACCTGTAAAGGTTGAAGATATAAGAAGGATAATAAGCCATGGGATTCTGTTTTTTGCAAGAACACCTATTTTTGTTTTAAGATATTCATCATCTGAAGGGGTAAGGTTAGCCATCTTTTCAAAGTCTTCCGTAGCCTCTTCGTCGATGATGTCGATAATATCGTCGATTGTGATAATGCCGACAAGTCTGCCTTCGTTGTCAACAACGGGTACTGAAAGAAGGTCGTACTTTTTTGCAATTGAAGCAACCTCTTCCTGGTCATCCATTGTGCGCACATAAATGAGCTGCTCATCATCGGACATAATGTCGGTAATGAGGGTTTCCTCATCGTTGAGAAGAAGACGTCTCAGAGGAATTGTACCGACAAGGTGACGGTTGTCGTCGATAACATAGCAGGTGTAAATAGTTTCCTTGTCAACACCTGAACGGCGGATATTTTTGATTGCTTCACCTACAGTAAGTCTGTCGTGAAGGTCTACCATTTCAATTGTCATAACACTGCCTGCGCAGTTGTCGGGATACTTGAGGAAACGGTTGATAATATCTCTTGTTTCCTTGTCTGTGTTGGCGAGCACACGGCGCACCATATTTGCGGGAACCTCTTCAAGGAAGTCAACGGCGTCGTCCACGAAAAGGTCGTCCATAAGACGGCCGATTTCGCTGTCTGTAATTGAACGGACAATAAGCATCTGACTGTCAGGGTCAAGATAAGCAAAAACGTCTGCAGAAATATCCTTTGGAAGAATACGGAAAACCTTAACGGCAAGCTTTTCTTCGTCAAGCTCATCGTCAAGCTCCATAATAAATTCCGCTATATCAGGGTAAGGCATCTCAGAAAGAATCTCTTTAAGCTCTTTGAGATTTTTACCTGTAAGCAGAGCATAAAGCTCTTCAAATTGGGTAAGATTCATTTTTTTTCACCGACTTTCCCGGTGTAAGCCTTTAAAGAATCTTCTTGTCGGGCAGAAGAAGGACTTTCACCGTACATATTAAATTACGCCCGTTAGGTTTAGTATCGCTACTATCCAATTGAAGTCCACCTCCTGAAAAATGAAATGATTTACATACCAAATTATTATACAATAATTATGCTCATAAAGTCAACCGAAATTGCGGTTAAAATTAAAGAGCCACCGATTTTTTTCGGTAGCTCTTAAGAGGTTTATTTAGCTGCTTTTTTCATTCTCTTAAGCTTTGCTCTGTATTTGTCTGATTCAAGATACTTGGGATACTGATAAGCAGTAATTGCACCTGCAATAAATACTGCAGTAAGCACGAAGAAAACAATCATAAGAACGAGAACAACCTTTTTCTTTGTCTGTACCTTTGCAATTGCGTCGTTGTCTACCTTGTTGCCGGTTGCGTTCTGAATTGCATCAGAAATTGCATTTGAATTTTCAGTTCCGCCGCTTACAAGAGCACTGAGCGCATTTGCAATTACGCTTGAAGCCGCACTTTCAAGTGAACCGTCGCCTTTTTCGAGAGTTTCAATTTCGTTTGAATAGTGAACAGTTACACCTATCATACTGCAGCCTGCAATAAATGTGATTGCAAGAACGATAATATAAGCGATCATAGCTTTTTTGTTAAAGAGTTTTTTCATCATAGTTTTTAGTCTTCCTTTTACATTTTTTTATTGAAGTTCGAAGGCGCCTGTGTAGAGCTGATAGTACTTGCCCTTCTTTTCTATAAGGTCCTCGTGACTGCCTCGCTCAATGATTTCGCCTTTTTCGAGTACCATTATAACATCAGAATTGCGAATTGTCGAGAGTCTGTGAGCAATTACAAAAACTGTTCTGCCTTTCATAAGTGCATCCATACCTTTTTGAACAAGAGCTTCTGTTCTTGTGTCGATGGAAGAGGTAGCCTCGTCAAGAATCATTACCGGTGGGTCGGCAACTGCAGCACGGGCGATTGAAATAAGCTGTCTTTGTCCCTGGGAGAGGTTTGCACCGTTACCTGTAAGCATTGTGTCATAGCCGTCAGGGAGTCTTTCAATAAAGGAGTGGGCGTTGGCGAGCTTTGCCGCTTCAATAATCTGCTCGTCTGTTGCATCAAGGTTGCCGTAACGGATATTTTCTTTTACCGTACCCGTGAAAAGATTGGTGTCCTGAAGAACGATGCCGAGAGATTTTCTAAGGTCACTTTTTCTGATTTTATTGATATTTATGCCGTCATATCTTATCTTTCCGTCGGCAATATCATAAAAACGGTTGATAAGGTTTGTGATTGTGGTTTTACCTGCACCCGTTGCACCTACAAAAGCAACCTTCTGTCCCGGCTCTGCGTAGAGAGAGATGTTTTTGAGTACGGTTTTCTCTTCGGTGTAGCCGAAGTCAACGTCAAACATACGCACCTCACCGAGAAGCTTTGTATAGGTTGTTGAGCCGTCCTCGTGAGGATGCTTCCATGCCCACATACCGGTGTGCTCGGGAGTTTCAGTAATTTCACCGTCAATCTCTTTTGCGTTGACAAGTGAAACATAGCCCTCGTCCTTTTCGCTTTCAGCATCAATAAGCTCAAAAATTCTTTTTGCACCTGCCATAGCCATAACTACAGAGTTGAGCTGCTGAGAAATCTGATGAACAGGCATAGTGAAGGATTTTGAAAGCTGAAGGAATGAGGCAACATTACCTGTTGTAACTGCAAGAAGGCCTGTAAGCGGAGCGGTTTTTGTAAGCACTGCAAGGACACAGCCGATAATTGCAATAAGAACATACTGAAGGTGACCCAGATTGTTATTTACGGGGCCAAGCATATTTGCAAACTTGTTTGCTGAGTATGCGTTTTCAAAAAGCTCGTTGTTTTTCTTATCGAATTCTTCCTTTGATTTTTCCTCGTGACAGAAAACCTTTACAACCTTCTGACCGGTCATCATTTCTTCAATGTATCCGTTTACATCGCCGAGAGAGGACTGCTGACGGAAGAAAAATTTACCGCTTTTTCCTGCAATTTTACCCGTTACACCAAGCATAAAGAAAACGGAAACAATTACAACTGCAGTAAGAGGCAGGCTGAGAGTTACCATAGCCGTAAAGGTAGAGATAATTGTAACGGCGGAGGTAAGCGCCTGAGGAATAGACATTGAAATCATCTGTCTTAAGGTGTCTGCATCGTTAGTGTATCGGCTCATCATATCGCCGAAGCTGTTGGTGTCAAAATACTTGATGGGAAGAGTCTGCATATGTGCGAACATTTCGTCTCTTACATTTTTGAGTGTACCCTGAGCTACGACAATCATAACTCTGTTCTGAATAAAGGTTGCCGTAATACCGCAAAGAAAAATAATTGCCATTTTTATAAGCATTTTTATAAGCTCACTGTAATCTGTGCTTCCTGAAAGGAGCATAGGCTCAATGTATTCGTCAATAAGTGAACCGAGGAAAAGAGAGGAGGCAACATTGGCAAGACTTGCCACAACAATGCATATTACAACACCGAGAAGCATAAATCGGTGCTTAACGCTGAGATAACCGAAAATTCGCTTTATAACCTTGGGGTCAATTTTTTCACCCTTCATTCTTACGGGTGTACCGCCATGACGGTTGGGAGGAGGCATTCTCATAGGAGGCTTGTTCTGATTACTCATTTTATTTTCCTCCTTTCGTCTGTGATTCATATACATCACGGTAGATTTCGCTTGTGCTGAGGAGCTCCTCATGTGTGCCGAAGGATTCAACCTTACCGTCGTCAAGAACGATAATTTTGTCTGCACTTTCAATTGAAGAAATTCTCTGAGCAATAATAATTTTTGTGGTTTCGGGAATATATTCCTTCATAGCTTTTCTTATCATAGCGTCTGTTTTTGTGTCAACAGCAGAGGTTGAGTCGTCCATAATAAGAATTTTCGGTCTTTTGAGAAGTGAACGTGCAATACAGATTCTCTGCTTCTGACCGCCTGAAACATTTGTACCGCCCTGCTCAATAAAGGTGTCGTAGCCCTCGGGCATTTCCTTTATGAAATCGTCAGCACAGGAAAGCTTACACGCTTCAATCATTTCCTCGTCGGTTGAGTTTTCATTGCCCCA
>JAFOXT010000094.1 GCA_017425745.1 Clostridia bacterium
AACTTCTGGAGAGTGTGGTATCTTCTCTTCCCGCTTATTGATGTTTTCAAAAGCATTCCGTTAATGTCTGCCGTTTGCAGCAGAATGCCTGAAGAATACAATGAAAAAAAGGTAAGAAAATGGGCTAAGAGATATAGCAGACTGTAATTGAAAAACATAAGAAAAGGAGATGTAAACCTTGGGTTTACATCTCCTTTAAGCTTTTATTGAGTTTTAATCCTTCTTCCCGAAAAGTCTCTGGAAGAGATTTCTGAACCACTGAATGATTCTCTCAAAAATGTTGAGCTTTCCTGTATCTTCCTTCTCGGGCTTTTCTTCAACGGGAGGAATTTTTACTGAAGGGTCAACGGGTGTAAGATATCCGTTGAGAGTAGCAGCCTTATATGAGGTGTCGCCTATTGCTGCGTATGACACTGAGCCAACAAGCTTTTCACAGCCCGCAAAGGTGCTGTTACCTGAAGCAACTGCCTTGATTGACCACTTTTCACCAACATAGATTCTTTCAAGATTCATACAGCCGCTGAAGGTGTGCTCAAGGCTCTGAAGAAGAGCTGTGTTGAACTTTCCGAAATTAAGCTTCTGAAGGCTCATACAATTGCAGAACATATATCCCATATTTCTGATACTGCCTATTGAAACATTGCTGAAATCGGCAATTTCAAGTCTTCTGCAGTTGTTGAACATATAACTCATATCTGTAACACTAAGTGCACTTGTTTCGCCGAAAATAACGCTTTCAAGGCTATCGCACTCATCGAACATATATGACATATTTTTAACCTTTGAAAGGTCAAATGAGCTTAAATCAAGTGTTCTGAGACTATCGCAGTTCCGGAACATACTGCTCATATCGGTTACATTTTTTGTGTCAGCTTCAACAAAGCTGATTTCTTCAACGGTGCTGCTGCCGTTATATGTAGTTTTAAAGATTCCTGTTGTTTCGTCACTGAGAACAATTCTGTCTGCAATGATTTTTTTGACGGGACAATCCACAAAAATTACGGGAGCCGATTTAATACCGCTGAGATTAATACCACTTAAATTAACCTCTTCAAGAGCTGTACAGTAATAGAAAAGCTTATCTATATCAGGTACGCTTCTTGTGTCAATTGTGCTGAGATCAGCTGTTCTGAGCTTACTGCAGAAACCGAACATATTGTTTAAGGTTGTTACGTTTTCTGTATCAAAGCTGCTGATATCAATGCTTTCAAGAGCCTCACATTCATAGAACATATAGCTCATATCAACAGCCTGACTTGTTTTGAAGCTGCTGATACCGTCTATTTTCTTAAGATTTTTATAACCGTAGAACATATAGCTTGAATCAGGGTTAGCATTTACACCGCCGTCAGCAGCGATTGTAAGGTTATATCTGTAGGTTGTGGGGTTACCGTTTGAATCCTTGAGTGTTTCAAGAGGGTTGATGTTTATCCACGCTCTTACTGAGCCGTCCTTTTTAGTTGAAACATCCCAGTTTTTGATTGGAGAAGCAAATGAAATATCATTTATTGAATCTGAAAAGGTAACTGCTACGATATCATCTCTGTAGGCATTGAAATCTGTTTCATCAGCCAGACCGTAGGCTTTGATTGTTTTGTCAAGATTTGCATCAGGCTTCACTTCAGTGCCACCGCTCGTACCGGGATTTTCCTTCTTTTCGAGCAGATAATAATTGACTGTAGCATAGACGCAGCTTACTTTGTTTTCATTGTAATCTGATTTACCGCTGAGCTCCGGACAGTTAAGGAAAACGTTAAAGCCCGTAACATCATCCCTGAGGCTCCAGCTGTCACTTACATAAATTGATTTAAGCATATAGCAGTCAGCGAACATATAATGCATTGTAGTAAGGCTTTTTGTGCTGAAAGAAGAAAGGTCAAGCTCCACAAGCGCTGAACAGTTATAGAACAATCTGCTCATTGTTATAACATTTGATGTGTTCCAGCTTGTTAAATCAATATTCTGAAGGCTTGAACAGCCACTGAATACACCTTCAGCATTTGTCATAAAATCCGTTTCCATATTCTCCAATCCGCTGATTTTTTTGAGATTGGTAAAATCCTTAAAGAACCATGACATATTTTCATTGGCATCAAAACCGCCGTCAGCACCGATATAAAGGTTATATCTGTCTGCTGAAGCATTTACTGATTCTTCGCTGTTGCGCTCCATCCAGGCCATAATTTCCATTTGCGGAGTTATGCCTACACTCCAGCTTTTAAAAGCCTCCTTAGGAACTTCATCCGAATTCTTAAATGTTACCTCAACAATTGAATTTCGGTAAGCGTAAAACGCTTCGGTTGTATCCACATCAAAATGCTTGATTACTTTCACCTGCTCTGAAGCAAACGCTGTAACTGCAAAAACACAAAGCAATACCATACTTGCAAAAAGTGTAATTATCTTTTTCATTACCGTCACCTTTCCCTTTAATATATTAATTTCCTTTATGTATTATATAACCAAATTCTGACACTGTCAACAGAATTAAACTGTTTTTATAACTTTAATGTCACCCCTTTTATTGACAAACTCTTTAAAACTTGCTAAAATAAGCCGTTGACAAAATAATAACGAAACGGAGAATAAAAATGACTTACTTTTACAAAAAAGACGGCGAAATCTTCATTCCCGAAAAAATCAATCCCGACCTTGTAAAGCTCGCCACAGCTGTTGTAAAAAGCTGCAAGCTTTCATTCAAGTATCAGATGAAAACAACCTCACTTCAGAATGCACTCAAGGCAGGCAAAAGAGATCAGCTTCTTTCACTTATGCAGAAATGCTACGAAAAGAATATGAAAATCTACAATCAGGATATGTCTCTTGCAGGTGTTATAGTTGACGAGGTTGAAGAAAGCTTCTTTGATGATAAGGACCTTGACTTCATCAAGGCTCAGGTGCAGATTCTTATGGACTTTGCAATGATCAACACAGTTATTGAATCAAAGATGATGGGTCTTCTCAGCGCAAGCTGTGAAAAGGTGCTCGGCACACCTATCAACAAAATCAAATTCTTCACAAATCAGGATGTAATTCTTGAAGAGGAAGAAGAGGAAGAAATTACAGAAGAATAAAAAATTCCCCACCGATTCATTTCGGTGGGGTTGCTGTTTGGATAGGGTGTTTTATCTGTTCCAATGGGTAATTCCGCAATCACAGACCTCTTTGATTCTGAAAAGTCTCCAGAAGAACAACTGTATTGACATAAACAATTCCTGTATAAGGTTCATTTCACCCTTGTGATATTTACAAGCCTTGCAGCTACAAGCTCTTGCTCTGTCTGAAAAACTTCCGCAGTAATCGCAGTTACCGTCAAAATCTTCATCATCGTGACCCAAGGCTTGTTCAATTACAACCTTGTCACTGTATCCGCAAATCACACACTCACGTACTTCATAGGTGTTGTCACATTCGTTTCCACCTTCGTAATGATAATCAAAATTATGTGATTCTGTATTTGTTCCGACTGAGAGCAATTCAGCACAGTATGCACAGTATGTATCACCTGAATAACCGGTTTTTTCACAAGTGGGTTCAATGTAACCTCTTATTGCAGTAACCTCGTGAGTGCAATTTGTAATATCCACAAAGGTGCGGTCATATTTCTTTGCATAAGCTTCTGCTGTTGAACCACTGTAACCGCATATAGTACTAATATTCATTGCAATTGTATCCGGATCATCAAAAATTTCAGTATCCTTATTAAGGAAAGTTACTGTTGAGCAAACACCTGAAAGTACATTATAAATGTTAGCACACATCGGATTGTTCAAAGGTAAAACTTCAAAGCTCTCAGGTAGAATAACACTTTCGCTATAATTCATAGAAATAAGCACACCGGGAAAATCATAAACAATTAGATTAAGGCTATCTACCATACGTCTTACGCCCTCAGAAATGATGTACATTTCATCTGTTACAAGCCCCCCTGTAATATAAGACATCGGAACTGCAGCCAATAACCAACCGTTTTCGATATACTCTATATGTAAATCTTCAGTTTTTACATACCCTGTTTCACGAACCTGAGCGATATATTTCTCGTATTCAACAATTTTTTCAATTGTAAACTCAAAGCCTTTCAAATCACCAAAAGTACCAATTCGTTCTAGGTTTTCGTTAATCTCACTGATAGTTGTCCAGTTCAAAGAACCGATAACAGCTATACTATCCGGGAAGGATATGTTAATTTCTATGATTTCTTCGTTGTAATCCACGAAAACGCTGTCAGCAATGACGGTTGTTCCGTCTTTTATTTTATATGTATCAGGAATATTTTCCTCATCAATATGAAGTAGAATCTTTCCAAGATAAAGAACACCATTTTCCCAATTGTCAGAATTGTTTACATATGCACTTCCATAAAATGAATCCTCATGAACTGAGTAGATTCTTTCATCCGGAAGAATAATTTCGCTGAGTAATGTACAGTTATTGAAAGCCTGACCGTAAATTCTGAGGTCTCTTTTTCCGCTGCTCAAAAATTCAACTTTTTCCAGCGTAGACACTTCATTGAACGCCTTTGTAGCTACATAGTTTACTGTTTCAGGTATAGTAACTGATTTGATTATGTCTTCTGAATCAAAAGCATTTTGTGCAATTGCAGAAACGATATAACCGTCAATCTCTGAAGGAATTACAACATTTTCTTCAGTACCGTTATATCCGGTGACACCGATAGTGGTACTATCTACATATCCATACTCAAAAATCTCGGTTTCTTCGTTTTCCACTGCACCAACCGGTATAACTATGCTTGTAAAAATCAGAAGCGCTGAGAGTAATGCACATAAAAACTTTTTCATTTTTAATTTCTCCTTTTATTTTTTCTTTATTATGCCATTTTCGAATTGCTTTGTCAATAATTATTTTATTTATCAATCTTCTGAACACCGTAATGGTCAACCATTCTGAAATATTCATCCTCGGTGATAGAAACAACTGAACCGTGGCGGGGTCTTAAGTGGTCAAGACCGTAGCGTGAACGCTGAACTCTTTTGAATTTATTGAAATCTCTT
>JAFOXT010000095.1 GCA_017425745.1 Clostridia bacterium
CAGACCTTATCAGTGATGCTCTCGTAAGCCTTGAACACGGCGCTTACGGTGCAACCTGTGCCAAGGTAGGAAAGACTCTTTCAGATTCATATATCAGCGCACGTGTTGCTGAAGGTAAGGGCAAGTATATTTCAGCTGATAAAATGGTTGACCTTTCAACTACCAAAGCTCCTGACAGAACATGGGTAGTTAAGAATGCACATCACGACAATTTCAGCGTACCTTTTGATAAAATTGTTTATCCTTTCCTTAACGGTACAAATGAAACTGTTGAGTCAATCGGTGAGCCCCGTTTCCAGATTTACGATTATGAAACAAACACAGTTTCTCCTATGGCAGAGGAAAACAACACTGACCATGAGTTTATCACCAAGCCCGAAGAAAACCCCACAACTGAAACAAGACTCGTTTCCTTTATGCGTTTCTTCACAATGATTATTGAGTTCTTCACCAGACTCTTCAGCGGTAACTTTGATTTCAGCGATCTTTTCTGATAAAAATTAACGGAGGTTGAATTATCAACCTCCGTTTTTTGTAATCTAAAACCACGCGTTTGACGCGTGGTTGTTTATTTATTCTGTATATTCCTTAGCTCTGAAGCTGTAGCCGTGGTCTTCAAGAGCCTTCATATTTTTCAGAACATAGCCTGCACCCTTGGCCGCACTGTGCTCAGGGTCAGCTGCTCTTGTAACCTTTATGCCAAGCTTTTTTGTAAGCACCTTGTCAAGACCGGGTAGCTTTGAAAGTCCGCCTGTAAGAGTGATACCCTCGTTGCATATATCCGAGTAGAGTTCGGGCGGTGTCTGCTCAAGAACGTCCTGAATACCGTTGAGAATAGCTCTGATGTGGTCTTTAAGCGCCTCGTAAACCTCATTTGAAGAAATGCTGAAAACCTTCGGCATACCGCTGAGATGATCCTTGCCCGTAACGGACATTTCAATTTCTTCGCTTCGTCTGTAAGCACAGCCTACGGTGTGCTTTATTTTTTTTGCACTGTGAAGACCTATATCGATATCCTTTTCTCTACGGATATACTGGCGGATGGATTTATCCATATCGTCACCTGCAACCTTAAGTGAGGTTGCATAAGCAACGGTGCCCATTGTTATAACTGCAATATCGGTTGTGCCTGCACCAAGGTCGATTACCATAACTCCGTGAGGGTGCTCAATCGAAAGACCGATACCAAGAGCGGACAAAACAGGCTCAGCAATAACCGAAACCTTGCCTGCACCGCCGGCACAGCAAGCTTCAACAATAGCCTTTCTGTCGGGTGAGGTTACACAAGAGGGGGCGTTGACAATTACATTAGGTCTGAAAATCTGATTTTTGCAAACCTTTTCCACAATAGTTGAAAGAATTTCCGCAGTTGCAGAGAAGTCGGAAATTACACCGCTTTTTATGGGCTTTACGGGAACAAGTGAGTCGGGGGCTTTTTCAAGCATATCCATAGCGGTGTTGCCGATTGCCACAATCTCATTATGAAAAGTGTCATAGGTTATGGCAGTTGCTTCAGAAAGAACAATACCCTTACCTTCTACAAAGGCTGTAACTGTACTTGTTCCGAGATCAATACCTATATTCAGTCCGGGCATTGTTTTCACCTTCCTTAAAATTACTTATCATATTTTATAATCTTTGTCACTCTTTGTCAAGGTATATCACAATATATTCATCTTCTGCGCCTATACATTCGCCTTGAATGTAAACAATTGAGCCTTCGGAATAAAGCATATTGCTGAAAAGCTCTTTTTGTTTTTCACTCAGTCCGCAATCTATAACATAAACCGGCTGTTTCTTTGAAAAGTTAAGGGTATTAGCCTGAATAAATGCACCGTAAATTTTGTCGCATAGTGTTTCGTCGTCGCTTTTTCCTATAACGACGGTGTAAAATCCCTTTTCGCCCGTGCTGAAAAGAAGGCGGTTGAGAATCAGATAAAAGATAAAAAACAAACCCGTAAGAATAAGCAGTAAAGAAAGTCCCATAGAAAAAGCCTGGAGCATAAAATATCACCTCAACCCATTTTATGTAAAAAATGAAGTGAGGTGATTTGTTTTTTATTGATAGTTTTTCAGAAATTCTCTGACTTCTTCCTCTGTGCCTGTAAGTGTACCCTGAACAAGCTCAGGTTTTCCACCGCCACGACCTGAAAAAGCACCGTTAAGGGCTTTGCATAACTCTCTGAGATTACAGCTGTTACTTGCAATTGAGTATCTGTAAATGCCGCTTTCAGAAGAAAAACAGGCAACAAATGTTTCTGCCTTATCCATAAGTGAAATTGTAAAATCCTGCAGCAGCTTGCCCTGAAGCTTATCATCAAAAATGATAATTTTTTCACTTTTTTCAATTGCTTCTGCCTTAAGGGTAAGAAGCTCACGCTTAAGTCCTACAATTTCATAGTCAGCCTTTTCTTTATCAGATTTCAGCTTTTCAACAAAAACTGAGGTTTCAATCTGCTTTGCTGAGGTAAGAACAGAAACCTTTCGGTTTTCTTCAAGCTTATGTCGCATATCCCTCAAAGCACGTTCACCGCAGAGAATGCTTACACGTGTGCCGCCTTTATATTTTTCAAAGGCAACTATTTCAATAACGCCTATTTCTCCGGTCATTTTAACGTGGGGTGCACAGCAGGCACACATATCGATTCCCGGAATTTCAACAAGTCTTGTCTGTCCTTCAATTTCAATTTTACTTCGGTAAGAAATGTTTTTCAGCTCTTCGTCTGTGGGGAAATGCACAAGGATTTCCTTGTTATCCCATATTGCCTTGTTAGCCAGAAGCTCAACCCTGTCAATATCCTCTCGGGTGAGCGCACCGTCAAAGTCGAGAGTAACAATTTCTGTGCCGAGGTGAAAACCGACGTTGTTGTAACCGAAGCTGCTGCAGACAATGCCCGAGACAATATGCTCGCCTGAGTGCTGCTGCATATCGGAAAAACGCTTTTTCATATCGATTTTTCCGTGAAGCTTATTTTTGCTTTTTAATAAATCCAGCGCTTCGGGAGTGTTTTCTGTATAGTGGAAAATTCTGCCGTCGATAAGCTGAACATCAGAAATATGAAGCTCGTCTAAATAACCCTTGTCAGAGGTCTGACCTCCACCTTCAGGGAAGAAAGCAGTTTTATCTGTTTCAATATAAATACGGTTTTTGTCTTCGCCGAAGGAGATTACTTCGCAGTCAAATTCTGAAATATAGCTGTCGGCTTCAAAAAGCTTTTCTGTCATATCAGTCACCTAATCTGTGAATAAACAGACCGCTTAAAAGCTTGGGCTCAA
>JAFOXT010000096.1 GCA_017425745.1 Clostridia bacterium
GAACGGATGGGAATTTCCGCCGGTCTGAGGCACTGCAACAGTATCGCAGGTGCTTTCGTTTTTCTTTTTTCTTAAAGCCAAAGTCTTAAATTACTCCTTTCTGCAAAATTTTCTGAGGACAGGGGGTCAGCTTCTGTCCATTGCAAGGGCGAAAAAGCCGTCATCCTCATTTTTGCAAAGCACGGTGGAAACGAAGTATCGAATCTCGTCCATTGCGTGGTCATTTTCTTTTCTCGGTGTATCCTTTGCCGCACCCTCGTCCCAACGGTAAAGTGAAAATTCTCTTATAGCGGCCTTGCAGTCGGGCGAGATAATAATTCTGCCGTCTCTGAAGGCGCTCTGAACCTTTCTTATACCCTGGGTGACGTCGTTTTTTGCAGGGATAACCCTGAATTTTCCGTGACGTCGGATGCATTCAATGAAAGAAGCTGCCGAAGGGTCAACAATAACCGCTTCAACCTTAAGTCCTTCAGTAAACTCCTCAAGGTGACGGTAGTATTCCTCGTCGGTTTTCTGTCTGCCCTCTTTGCGGGAAGAGTAGTAAAACTCGTCATATCGGTACCACACCCCGTTGTGCAGTCCCCACAGTCCGAAGGAGGTGGGATTAACCGTTCCGTAATCGCAGGAGACATAATGCTTCCTGAATGTATTTACGGGAGGCTTATGCACATATTTTCCTGAGGCAACCTCGGGATAAACAAGGCCGTCTGCCGCAACCCATTTTCCAAGAACAAATCTTTCATAAAAGGCACCGCTGTAAAGCTTTTCATAGCGGTTGATTACGTTTTGGCTCAGGGCCGGGTTGTCCTTCATAAGAAAATGGAGATAAAGGCAGTTCTTTTCATCAGCCTTTTTAATCCATTCCTCATAGAACCAATGAAAAGGATTTTCGGGGTTGCAGTTGAACCAGAAACGGGAATTCTTAAGTGAGCATCTTGCAAGTGCCTGCTCAGTAAATGAGCGGGGCATAAGCGCAACCTCGTCAAGAAGTACACCGCCGAGAGTCATACCCTGAATGAGTGAAGCCGAGCCTTCATCCTTTCCGCCGAAAAGATAAAAACGGTTGACCTTTTTGCCAAGGCTTATTTCAATAAGGTTACTGCTCAGCTTTTCCTTGCAGGAAAATCCCATGCTTTTAAGCTGAGGGAGAAGAGGTGTAACAATGTTACGCTTAAGTGAGGCTATGGTTTTTCCGCAAAGTGCAAATGATGTGTCGTTGAAGTAAAAGAAAGCCCATGCAACAAAGGAGAGAGACATGCAGGTGGTCTTTCCGCTTCTTACGGCACCGTCGCAGATTATTCCGTCGTGATTGCTGTAGGGTGATGACGGGTGCCACCAGGTGAGAGCTGTCAGCTGCTTTTCAGAAAAGGGGATAAAGCCGTCATTACTCAAAGCTGTCACCCTTAAGCGCAGCAGCACCCTTTTCAATTGCTGAATAAAACCCGCTGTCGCAAGCACCTGAGGGCTCTGTCATTTCATAAAGCTGCTGAAGAGCCTTCAGGCGGTCGAAGAATTTGATTTCAATATCTCCGCCCTTTTTTCTTTTGATTTCCGAGATGTTGAAAAGATCCATTTCCTCAATTTTTTCTGTATCAATCTCGTCGGAAAAAATCAGCTTTACAGCGTCGCTTACGCAACCGAAAGCAAGTCTGAAGTACCCTGCAGAAATGTCACGCTCGTTTCTTTTTCTGCTTTCGTCAAGTCGTTCAATTTCTGCAATTACGTTTTCACGCTTAAGAAGTCTGAGGGCGCTTTTTTCGGGAAAGACGTAACCCGATTTCGCGGCGGCCTCTCTGCCGTTGCGTGAAAGTGAGTAGTAAGTGCAGAACAGTTTTTCTTTGCCGGTTAAATTTTTGATTTTCAGTCGCTCCTTTCTTTGAAATAATTCTGCAGGAAGGCTTGTCCTGCAGGTCACTGAGAAAAATACCCCCCATATATAGGCCGGAAAACGGGTTTTGATGCAGGTTTTCTGCACCAAAATTGAAAAAACGCCTGCTTGTTAACAGTTAATTTACAAACAGGCACTCCATTTTCTCAAATAAGAATTATTTTCGGATGTCAGGCAAAAAAATGCACTCATCCTAAGACAGGGGACTGCTATGGCTGTTAAGTAAGGCTCAGAAGCATAAGTGCAAATCAAAAAGGTGGTGCTCAGAACACTCTTATCAAAAGCAGAAGCTTTCTTTTTTATGCTTCCTTTTCTTTTCTCTTACTTGTTCTTTTCTTTCTTTTATATATTTTCTTTCTTTTCTTTTTTATATTTATTATCATTATTATCATTCTTATATTGGTGCCATCTGACTGTTGTTTGACTGTTGTTTGATTGTTGTCTTGTTGTTTGACTGCCAACAGGGTGCCCTTTGGGTGCCGGGTTCAACGAAGGCGTGCCGTGGCAGATTGTTTTGCTGTTTTTATGTAATTTATTAAATTTAATGAATTTTTTTTGAATTAACTATTGACAAATCATTTATGGTCATATATAATGTAGACAACTTAGGGATGACCCTAAAATTTTAAAAGGAGGACGCTATAATGGAAAACCTTAACTTTGAAGCTCTCTGGGCAGAAATTCTCAAGTTCTTCGACACACTTGCTGCATATCTTAAGGACATGATCGCAGCTAACTTCTAATTAAACTTTTAAATTTTAAAACAAAATCTAACAAGGAGGAAACTTAAAATGATTACAAATATCGTAAAGAACCTTAAGGAAGGCAACTTCCAGGCTTTCGTTGACGCTTTCGTAGAAGGCCTCAAGGAACTCTTCGCTTACATTTACGAAGCTATGGGCATCACAGCATAAGTTAAGCTAATCAAAGCCACAAGCCTTTGCTTGTGGCTTTTTTATTAAATAAATTTAAAACTATTGATTTTTTTAAAAAATTATGTATAATAGTACCATAGCGATAATTATATAATTCAGAAAGGAGTTAATATAATGGAACAGTATAAGGATCAGTTTGAAGCTATCTTCATGAGAATTATCGGTTTTATCGATGAAATCATTGCTAAATTCATGAAGGAATTCGAAAGCCAGTTTTAATTATAACGGAGGTAACGTATAATGCAGAAGCTTATCGACATCATTAACAGATTACTTGACTTTTTCTTTGCTTTCCTCAGACCCGAAATCGGTCTTGATGAGCCCGAAGCATAAGTTAAAACAAAACGCACAGTTTAACTGTGCGTTATTTTTTTACAAAGAAAAATATTAAAAAAAATAAAGAAATCATCCTATTTGATGAACTTTTTTTGAATTAACTATTGACAGAAATCCTCTTTTACTATATAATTATCATACAAAAGAGGGTTTACTCTCTATTGAATTTTGAAGGAGGATTTTATCAATGGAACAGATTAAGGCATTTTTCGAAAAGCTTTGGGCTGATCTCGTAGCTTTCATCCAGTCAATCTGGGATAGAGAAGTTGGCTCAGAAGTAGAAGATGAACTTAAGGACGCTTACGATGATGTTCTCGGCAGCGCAAAATAAGTTTGTCTGGTGACATTTTTTTAATTTACATGTTAGAGGGGCAACCCTCAGCAAATATTAAAAGGAGGACAAGTACAATGGACGCAATCAAGGCTGCTCTCAAGTCACTTTTTGATGAAATCATCGCTTTCGTTAAGGCTATCTTCGAAAAAGAAGTTGGCACAGATATCGAAGATGAACTCAAGGGTGCATTCGGCGACATCGCATAATTTAATTTTGATTTCTTTATGATTTCAAACCAATTCAAAATCTAACAAGGAGGATATTACAATGGACGCTATTAAAGTTGCTCTTGAAAACATGTTCGCAGCAAAGACATGGGAATCACTCATCGCTGTTATCGAAGCTATCATGACAACAATCTTCGGCGTAGTTGCTAAGGATGAAGACCTTAACTACACACCCGTTGCATAATTTAGCTTAAGTTATTTGCAAATAACTTATACCACAGACCGCAAGGTCTGTGGTTTTGTTTTACCCTATAAAATTAAAAAA
>JAFOXT010000009.1 GCA_017425745.1 Clostridia bacterium
AATGAAAGTCCGTAAAGACCTCTTGCAAGAGCAGGAAGAATACAGAAAACAAGCCAGATACCCTTCTGAATTTTGGGGTCAGTGTTGGGAATAGCGTTGCCTAATTCGTCCTTGATGGGCACGTACTTAATCCATGTAAGCACCATATTTGAAAGCCAGCCTGTAATTGCAACCGCAAGCTTTGTAAAGTAGCCCTGAACGGTTGTTACAAGTGCTTCATTTCTGATGCCGTCTTTCCATTCCATATAATCAAGAGCATCAGCTGTAAGAATGGGGTTACAAACCTGAATAATCTTGTTGGGAAGACCGCAGAGTGTAAGCATTATGATTACAAACGCGAGATTGAAAATCTTGTTGTCTTCAAAGGTTTCACCAAAGGGATGATAACCGATTACATAAAGCAGACCGTAAGCACCGAAGCCGAAGAGACCTGCACCGATTGCAGTTGCTCTTGCACCGAATTTCTTAACAAGCTTTGCAGCGAAGGGAACCATTACGTAATTGGGAATACCGGTGAAAATACCGCAGATACTTGCGTTTGCAAGTGAGCCTGTATTGTTAAGCCAGAAGTATGATTCTGAGTTACTGCCTACTGATTTGAAGTTGTTGAAGAATTCTGCAAGAATAATGATAATAAGGGGTCTGTTCTTGAAAACAGTCTTGAAGGATTTCCATACAGAAACCTCCTTGATTTCTTCACGGCTTCTCATAGGAACTCGTTCACGGATGTTGAAGAAACCAAACACCGCAAAAGCTGCTGCGAAGAAGAGCATAAAGGTTGCAAAACCGCTGTAAATTCCCTGCATTGAGAATGCGGGACTGATTTTCGGCATAACCGTTACGAAAATCGGAAGGAATGACGGCAGCCATACACCGAAAAGCTCAACAAATTTTGTGGTCGTTATAAGGTTATTTCGCTCATTGGTATTGGGCGTTATGTTGTAAATCATCAGGTTCCATGCATTGAAATAACTCATACCAAGGCCATAGATGATTGTAGCTGCTGCAAACCATGCAATTTTACCTGTACTGTTTGAAATTGACGGTGCACTGAAAAGCATAAGACCGCCGAGAATCCAGACAGGAAGAGGAAGGATAAAGAAAGGTCTTACACGACCCCAACGGGTTCTTGTTCGGTCAATAATAAGACCTGAAAGTGTATCGTCAACTGCGTCGTATACAGTTGAGAAAAGGTTGATGTTTGCGTTTGCTGTTGTGCTCAGACCCATAAACTGAACCATAAAGAAGTCTTTATTGGCAGAAATGAACTGACTGAGGTTTTTCTGACCGAAGTTTACAAGTACAAAAGCAGCTATTTCCTTCGGTGTCAGATATCTTTTTCTTGTATAGGCTAATTTATCGAGAACTTCATCATCAGAAACAGCGTCGGTTTTAACTTCGTTCTCGTTGATTACTGAGTTTTCTGACATTTTATCACTCTTTCACTATGTATTTTAAATCGGAAGAATTATTTGTTCTTCTTTCTCTCGAGAGCTTCTTTTGCTTTTCTGACCTTTTCTTCTCTCTCAATTTCAGCAAGCATTTCAGCTTCGAGTCTTTCCTGCTCTTTTCTGAGTCTTGCTGCTTCTTCTTTTTCTTCTTTGATTCTTACTCTTTCAAGTCTTTCCTCTTCAAGAGTTTCTTCGCTCTTTATTGCTGATTTTGCAACAAGAAGGTTGCCGATGAACGCAACTGCAGCAAGAGCTATAAACACAAAAATGCCCCACTCAGCTGATGCTGAAGCGTTTTCAAAAGTAAGACCGGCAATTGAAACAGGCTCAGCACCGATTTTACTGCCAACGGATGAGAAGAAGAATATTCCGGCACCCATAAATAAAATACCGAGAATATCTGTAATAACCATAGCCTTTGTTTTAGGCTTTTTAAAGGTTATAAAAATAAGGAAAAAGGCAATTACGAGAATAACAATACTGAGAAGCACTGAAACAAGACCGAAAAGCATAAATGATGCAGGGCCACCGAAGCCTTCTGCACTTAAAGCTTCAATAATTCCGCCTAAATCCTTGAAGAGTATACCGAAGAAATCCAGTGTGCTTTTTCCGTCAGTGAAAAGACCGAGAAGGTCAAAGTTAAGCTCTGCATTATCGCCCTTAAGACTTGCCCAGGGAAGGATAATACCGATAATAGGAATAAAGGACATTGCAATTCTCAGAATTCTGAGCTTTGTTCCGCCTACTGAATATCTGAGTAAGTTAAGAGTACGATATAATTTGCCGAATTTTTCTTCTGCCTTTTTGTTGTCTTCTTCAAGACGTGCTTCCCAGTTGAAATTGGGAATGCTTACACCGCAGGCAGAGCAGTCAGCTTTAAGGTTATACCATTTGATTTCTTTGCCGCAATTAGGACATTTGCTTGCCATTTAAACACCCTTTCTTTTTTTCAATCTTTTGTATTTTACCATTTTTCTTCAAATTTTGTCAATGGAAAAAGAATTATAACTGTCTTTTTTCAAGATAGAAAGAATAGTGAAAATATTGTGCATTTTGCATAAAAGCCTTTATTGACAAAGAAAAATTAAACTGATATAATTTTTAAGATAACCGAATTAAAGGAGAGAAAAAGATGAAAAACCGACTTATTATTTTCGACTGCTTCGGTGTAATTTTTGACGAGGTTGCACCTGTATTCATAAAAAAATATCTGCCTGCAGAAGAAGCAGATATACTCAAAGAAAAGCTGTTTGTACCCGCAGACCTGGGTGAGGTTACATATGACGAGCTTCTTACCAATATGGCTGAAGCCCTTAAGCTTGACAGAGAGGAAATGATAAAAGAATGGAATGCTCTTTTTAAGCTGAAAGCAGAAACTGTTGCATTAATTAAAAAACTTCAGGTCACAGCAGATATAGCTCTTTTATCAAATGCACCTCTCGGAGTAATTGAAGAACAGTTTGAAAAACACGCTCTCTCCCCTCTTTTTGATAAAATTTTTGTTTCCTGCAACCTTAAAATGGCAAAGCCTGACCCTAAAATTTATCTTCACGTTGTCAGCAGCTTCAATAAGGTTTACGAAGAAATATATATGGTTGACGACAATGACGCAAATCTGCGCTTTCTGCCTGAGCTTGGCATAACGCCTGTTCATTTTAAATCCGTGGAAGATCTCTTCTTTCTTGAGGAGGATAAACGATGAAAAAAGCTTTCAGGTTTCTTATTGTTATTCTTATCATCTTTTTAATAGCATCAAAAATCGGCGATAAAGAGGTAAAGCCCTTGCTTTCCAACCCGAACGCAAGCAAAGAAGCTTCTGTGCTTTATGATCTGATCTGCCTTGCAAAAGATACGGGCTACACCCTTTCAGGCCAGCAGGAATCCACCTGGATGGGCAGTGATGATTATGAGTTCCTTTACATCAACGAAAGAACGGGCAAGGCACCCGCCATAAGGGGCTTTGACTATATGAACGATGACTTTGACGGTGTAAATAAAAGAGCCTTAAAATGGCATAAATCAGGCGGATATGTAACTATCTGCTGGCACTGCGGCAGTGATTTTTCAGGCGAATGGAAAGACTGTATGAACGATGAGGTTACTGATTGGGATAAAATGCTAACGGAAGGTACCATTGAACATGAAAGACTGCTCAGCGGAATGGATAAGGCTGCTGCAGCACTTAAAAAGCTCAGCGACAAGGGTGTTCCCGTTTTATGGCGACCCTTCCACGAGCTTGACGGCGATTGGTTCTGGTGGGGCAAAGGCGGAAGCGAAAGCTTCAAAAAGCTCTGGCAGATTATGTATGACCGATATACAAACCATTGGGGACTAAACAACCTTATATGGGTGCTCGGTTATTCTCACAAAATGGAAAACGTTAAGGATTGGTATCCCGGTGATGAATATTGTGACATTATCGGAGCAGACACATACGATATTGAAATCAACAGTAAGCTCTATAAAAAAATGAGCAAAATAACAAAGGCTCCGAAGCCTCTTTGTCTTCACGAATGCGGACAGAATCCGACAGTTGAAGATTTTGAAAAAGCTCCCTGGAGCTACTTTATGACCTGGCATACAGAATATCTCACCGACAGAAATACAGACGAAGCACTTTATGATTTATATAACAGTGATAGTATAATCACACTAGATGAGCTTCATAAAACCGAACCATAAATTACAAACCCTCCGAAAAATCGGAGGGTTTAATTTTTTATTCTATTCCTAAATATTCCTCGAGGCAAAGTCCGCTTTCCTTAATAGCTTCAGCGTATTCGACGCCTACAAATCTCCAGTGCCAGGGTTCGGGTACAATTCCCGTAATATCCTGCTTTTCGGCAGTGTATCTGAGTATAAAGCCGTACTTGTGGGCATTTTCAGTAAGCCACTTAAACTCTTTTGTGTTTGCAAAATCGTCTCTCGTGTTGCAGATGTCCATAGCAAGACCTAAGTTATGCTCACTTGTTCCCGGAGGAAGAATTACAGTTGCAGCTTTTCTTGCGGCATCTTCTTCGCTGAGCTTATACTGACTCTTGTACTGCTTTGTGAGATTTATATAATTGTTTTTCTGTCTTTCATAAGAACGGTAAGCTGAATACGGAGTAAGAGTTATGCCGTCTTTTTTTGCAGCTGTATACATCTCCTCATAATAAGGTGTTACACCCTCTTCCATATAGTAGCCGGTGTCAAAAATTTCAGTAAGCACGGGCTTATAGGTTTCATCTGCTGCTCTTTTTGCATTAACTACAACAAGATAAGGATTTCCCTCTGTAGGGTCAACTACAATTCTTTCTGCAGCCAAGGGATCAACAAAATCTGATTTATCAGAAGGCTTTTTTTCTGAAAGATACTGAGTAGAAATGTAATATCTCTCACCGCTGTAACGAACTGCACTCCAGCCATTGTCGAGATGTTCAATAAGCTCAATACTCTCACCGAGAGAAAGCTGACCGATAACGTCGCAGTCAGTATTCGGTTCTTCACGCACATTTACAACGGCTGTTGCATAAAGTATTTTTCCTTTTTCTGTGGTGCTTTCTTCCGCAGAAGGAGCCTCGGTAGTGTTTTCTATTGTAGTTATTTCTTCGGGCACTGTATTGCCAAAGGGGTCAACCTCATCTTTTTTGCAACAAGAAAAGGTAAAAAGGATTATGAGAAGCAGAAG
>JAFOXT010000097.1 GCA_017425745.1 Clostridia bacterium
AAAAAACTTATCGCCCTTGCAAAAACTTACGGCGATAACGGTAAAGAGGTTTAACAGTTTGGATAACAGCAGATTTAGTATAAGCAAAGAAGAATTAGAAAAGCAAAGAGAATATACAGCACTTGCAAGAATGCTTGTTGAGGCTCGCTTTGAAGGCAAAACACCGAAAGCCTTTGTGCATACTTATGGTTGTCAAGGTAATGTTTCAGACGGTGAAAGGCTTCAGGGAATGCTTCAGCAGATGGGTTATGATTTCACAGACGATGTGAAAAAGGCTGACCTTGTGCTTTATAATACCTGCGCAATAAGAGAACACGCTGAGGACAGAATTTACGGTAATGTAGGTGCCCTTAAGCAATATAAAAAAAGCAATCCTAACCTTATAATTGCTCTTTGTGGCTGTATGATGCAGCAGGAGAGGGTTGCAGAAAAAATAAGAAGAAGCTATCCTTTTGTTGATCTTCTTTTCGGTACACATGTTTCCTATAAGCTTCCTGAGTTCATCTATAAATGTCTGAGCACAGGAAAAAGAGTTTTTGATATTACGGAAAGTGACGGAAATATTGTTGAAGGACTACCGATTAAACGTGACGGAAGGTTCAAGGCGTGGGTGCCTGTTATGTACGGCTGCAACAACTTCTGCTCATACTGCATTGTACCTTATGTACGAGGCAGAGAAAGAAGCCGTGATTTTGACTGTGTTATGGAAGAAGTTAAAGGTCTTGTTGCTGACGGTTACAAGGAGATTACTCTTCTCGGTCAGAATGTAAATTCTTATAACAAGGACCTCAGCGAGGACAAGCGTTTTCCGGCTCTTTTAAAGGCTATTTCGGAGCTTGAAGGAGATTTCATAGTAAGATTTATGACTTCACATCCGAGAGACTGTACAAGAGAGCTTCTTGATGTAATGGCTTCATCAGATAAAATTGCTAAGCATCTTCATCTGCCTTTTCAGTCAGGTAATGACAGAGTGCTTAAGGAAATGAACCGTCATTACGACAGAGAAAAGTACCTCAGTCTTATTTCATATGCCTATGAAATTATGCCTGAGCTTTCAATTACAAGTGATGTGATTGTCGGCTTCCCGGGTGAAAGCTACGAAGAATTCAAGGACACACTTTCTCTTCTTGAAGAAGTGAAATTTACAAGTCTTTTCACCTTCATTTTCTCACCGAGACCGGGCACAAAGGCTTATGATATGGAAGACCCTGTAGCATATGAGGAAAAAAGCAGATGGTTTAAGGAGCTTACCTCACTTCAGGAGAAAATTGCAGGTCAGAGAACTGCCAAAATGAAGGGCAGAACTTACCGTGTGCTTGTTGAAGGCAAGAGCAAAACAGAGGGTCTTCTTTCAGGCAGAACAGGCGGAAACGTCATTATTGAATTTATGGGGGACGAAAGCCTTATAGGTACATTTGCCTCTGTAAAGGTAACCAATCCCAAAACCTGGGTTGTTTACGGTGAATATATAGGATAATTTTACTTCAGCGAAGTATTATTAAATAAAAAATTATTATACAAGGAGTATAAGCAAAATGGACATTATCAAACTTACAAGAGAATTAGGTGCTGCAATTCAGCAGGACGAGCGTTACCTCAACTTTGCTAAGGCAAGAGAAGAGAACGAAAAAGACGCTGAGCTTAATGATCTCATGGCTCAGATTCAGATGGTTCAGATGAACTATCAGATGGAAGCAAGCAAGGAAGAGCCCGATAGCGCTAAGATGCAGGCTTATGAAGAACAGTTCAACACTGTTTACACAAAGTTTATGGACAGCGACAAGATGAAGGCTTATGAAGCTGCAAGAGCTGAAATCGACAACATGATGAACTATGTTATGCAGATTCTCGGTCTTTGCGTGAACGGCGCAGACCCCATGACATGTGAGCCTGAGGCTCCCCACGAGCACAACTGTGACGGCTCATGCTGTTCAGACTGCAGCGGTTGCCACTAATCAACCGACTAACTAATAAGTAGAAATTTATCTCAGGAGGAAAAACAAAATGGCAGAATTAACGCCTATGATGGCGCAATATTTCGAAATAAAAAAGGACTACCCGGATACTATTTTGTTTTTCCGACTGGGTGACTTCTATGAAATGTTCTTTGACGATGCCAAAACGGCTTCGTCGGTTCTTGAGCTTACTCTCACCGGCAGAGCTTGCGGACAGGGAGAAAAAGCACCTATGTGCGGTGTACCTTTCCACTCTGCTGAGGGATATATTGCAAAGCTTGTACAAAGCGGATATAAGGTTGCAATCTGCGAGCAGGTTGAAGACCCGGCGACTGCAAAGGGTCTTGTCAAGCGTGATGTAACAAGAATTATCACCAAGGGTAGTATTATTGAAAATACTATGCTTGACGAGTCAAAAAACAATTATCTCACTGTAATTTATGTTGATGAAAGCGGTGCAGGAATCTGCTTTACCGACGTTTCAACCGGTGCGGTAAATCTTACTTTTATTGAAAATACAAAGAATCTTGAAGCAAGCATTATCAACGAGCTTGGTGTGTTTTCACCGAGTGAAATTGTAATTAACAGCTACTGCACAAGTCTTAAGCAGGTTACTTCTTTCATTTCAAAAAGAATCGAGGCTTCCTGTGAGCTTCCTGAGGACAGTTACTTTGAATATGAAATCTGCTATGAAGAATGTGAAAGACATTTTGGCAGGGAAAAGACAGATTCACTTAAGCTTAACGAGACAAAGCCTGCAGCAATTGCAGTAGGTGTTACTCTCAGATACCTTAAAAATCTGCAGAAAAATGACCTTAAGAATATCAAGGATGTCAACTTCTATTCTGAAAATCAGTATATGAAGATTAACTACACAACAAAGCGTGACCTTGAAATTACCGAGACAATGCGTAGCCGTGAAAAGAAAGGCTCACTTCTCTGGGTGCTTGATAAAACCAAGACCTCAATGGGTCGACGTCTGCTCAAATCCTGGCTTGACAAGCCGCTCATAAACTATGCGGTTATCACCAAAAGACATAATGCAGTAGGTGAGCTCTGCGATAAGAATATGGCTCTTTCTGACCTTACAGAGGCTCTTACAGGCGTTTATGATATTGAACGTCTTATGACCAGGGTTATGTTTGAAACGGCGAACACAAAGGATTTAAACAGCCTTAAGACTACTATTGAGTGTCTTCCTCAGGTGAAATCAGTGCTTTCAGGCTTTGACTGTCAGCTTCTTAAATATCAGCATGATACCCTTGATTTATTAGAGGATATTTACGAAATAATCGACTCTGCAATCAAGGAGGATGCACCCTTTACAATTCGCGAAGGCGGACTTATCAAGGACGGCTTTAACGATGAGCTTGATTCACTGAGAGATATTCAGAACGGCGGCAGCAAAATTATTGCTGAAATTGAAGCAAGAGAAAAAGAAGCCACAGGTATTCCTAAACTGAGAATCAACTATAACAGAGTTTTCGGTTACTATATTGAGGTTACAAATTCATATAAAGACCTTGTTCCCGAAACTTATATAAGAAAGCAGACTCTTGCTAACTGTGAAAGATATATAACAGAAGAGCTTAAGGTTCTTGAAAGCAAAATTCTCGGAGCTCAGGAAAGAATTGTTAAGCTTGAATATGAAATTTTCTGTCAGATAAGAGGTGCTGTTGCAAGTCAGTACAACAGAATTCAGTCAACCTCTGCGGCTCTTTCGGTAACAGACGTGCTTTGCTCTCTTGCAAATGTTGCAATTAACAATAACTATGTTTGTCCCACAATGGTTACAGACGGTTCAATTACAATTACCGAGGGCAGACACCCTGTTGTTGAGCTTCTGCTTGACGGTGCACCCTTTGTACCTAACGATACATATATGGATTGTGCAGATGATAAATGCTCAATAATTACAGGCCCCAATATGGCAGGTAAATCAACTTATATGCGTCAGGTTGCACTTATCAGTCTTATGGCTCAGATAGGCTCATTTGTTCCTGCAAAAAGAGCAGAGTTATCCATTCTTTCAAGCATTTTTACAAGAGTAGGTGCTTCTGATGACCTTGCAACCGGTCAGTCAACATTTATGGTTGAAATGAACGAGGTTTCCACAATTATCAAGAACGCTGACAAAAACAGCCTTATTATTCTTGATGAGGTGGGCAGAGGTACATCAACCTTTGACGGTATGAGTATTGCACGTGCAGTGCTTGAACATATTGTAAGAAAAATCGGTGCAAAAACTCTTTTCTCAACTCATTACCATGAGCTTACAGAAATTGAAAACCAGCTTGACGGTGTACGTAATTACAACATCTGCGTTAAAAAGAGAGGCGAAACAATAACCTTCCTTCGCAGAATTGTAAGAGGTGCTGCAGATGGCAGCTACGGTATTGAGGTTGCAAAGCTTGCAGGTATACCAAATACAGTTGTAAGCCGTGCAAGACAGATTCTTCTTGAGCTTGAAGAACAGAACCCTGACCGTTCAGCGTCAATGCGTAATATTGCAGTTTCTGAGGAAGCAGAAGGTAATCTTCAGCTTTCACTTGAAGGTACAATTGACGATGAAATTATCGATACTATCAAAAATCTTGATATAAACACAATAACACCTCTTGAAGCTCTTACAACACTTCACGACCTTGTAAAGAAAGCAAGAGGCAACTAAAAACGAAAGGCGATGACTTATGGCAAAAATCAATATACTTTCCAAGCACATGGCAGAATTGATAGCTGCCGGTGAAGTTGTCGAAAGACCTGCATCTGTTGTCAAGGAGCTTATGGAAAACTCTATTGACGCAGGAGCAACATCAATAACCGTTGAAATCAAAAACGGCGGCGTAAGCTATATCAGAATTACTGATAACGGCTGTGGAATTGAAAAAGAAGATGTGCCCAAGGCTTTTCTCAGCCACGCCACAAGTAAGCTGAAAAATGAAACAGACCTTAACTCAATTTTCACTCTTGGCTTTAGAGGTGAAGCTCTTGCATCAGTTGCGGCAGTTTCAAGAGTACAGCTTCTTACAAAAACTGAAAACGAGGTTTCGGGCACAGCCTTTGTAATTGAAGGCGGAACAGAAAAAAGCCTTGAGCAGGCGGGTTGTCCCAACGGCACAACCATTATTGTAAGAGATTTGTTCTATAACACCCCGGCAAGAATGAAGTTCCTTAAGCGAGATGTTTCTGAAGCAAACGCAGTTGCAGAGGTTGTTGACAGAATTGCATTATCACACCCCGAAATCAGCATCAGATTCATCAGAGAAGGCAGACAGGTGCTTATAACTCCCGGTGACGGAAAGCTTATTTCTACAATATATTCCGTTTTCGGTAAGGTGTTTGCAGAAAGCCTTCTTGAAGTAAACTACGAGCTTGACGGCATAAAAATTGAAGGCTATGTATGTAAGCCTGTTTGCGCAAGACCATCAAGGTCAATGCAGTATTTCTTCCTTAACAACAGATATTTCAAGTCACGCTCATGTATGGCGAGTATGGAAAACGCATACAAAAATGCCATTATGGTGGGTAAATTCCCAAGCTGCGTGCTTAATATAAAGCTCAGACCTGACTTTGTTGATGTAAACGTTCATCCTGCAAAAACTGAGGTTCGTTTCGGTGACGAAAGAAAGGTTACATCTGCACTTTATTTTGCAGTTAAAACTGCACTTGAAACCTTTGATACACCCGTTCAGGTTGACCTTTCAAAGGTTAATAAGGTAACAGAAAAAGCTATAGAAAAAGGCGTTCAGCTTCAGATGGTTGAAGACGATACACCTAATAATAAATCAGCTCAGGTATTCAGACCAAGACCTCAGACTGAGGTGTCTGCATCTGCGGTAAAAACAGAAGTGAAAGCTGAAATCAAGCCTGAAGTAAGAAACACAGTAAAGGTTGAGCCTAAGCCTGACTTTTTCAAAACAATGCCGGCTTCAGAGTTCAAAGCCAAGGTTGCGGCACCCAAGAGCGAGCCCGTAGTTCGGCGGGACGAAAAAGAGCCTGACCTTATTGCTGCGTTCAGAAATAAGAAAAAGCAGGAAGCAGAGATGCCCAAGGCGGAAGCAGCACCTGCTGTTAAGGTTGAAGCTTCTGAGGTAAATATTCAGCCTGAAGCAAAGTCTGAGCCCACTGTAAAAATTATCGAAGAACCCAAGGAAAAGCAGCCGAAGCCCTTAAGGCTTTTAGGCGAAGCTTTTAAAACATATATTATCTGCGAATATGATAACCGAGTGTGCCTTATTGATAAGCACGCCGCACACGAGAGAATTATTTTCAACAGAATGAAGGAAGAAGCAAGGAGCAAAAAAGCTTCTCAGGTGCTTCTTAAGCCCGTTACGGTAACTCTCAGCAAAAATGAGTACAGTACTGTAATTGATAATCTTTCAGTTTTCTCTGAAGCGGGTTATCTTGTTGAGGATTTCGGCTCAGGCACGGTTATTGTCAGAGAGTGCCCAATGGCAGTTTCAGGTGATGATATTGAGGATACCGTAATTGAAATTGCAACCTACCTCACTGAAAACAGAACTGACGTTGAAGCAGAAAAAATTGACCGTATTCTGCACACTTCAGCTTGTAAGGCTGCGATTAAAGCAGGCTACAAAAACTCAACAGCTGAAATGAAGGTTCTCGCTGAACAGGTGCTTTATACTAATGAAATCCGTTACTGTCCTCACGGCAGACCGGTGCTTATTGAAATTTCAAAATACGAGCTTGAAAAACAGTTCGGAAGAATTCAGTAAAACGGAGAACAAGTTTTAAATGAAGAAAAACACAGTAATTGTTGTTGTAGGCCCGACCGCATCAGGCAAAACATCACTTTCAATTGAAATTGCAAAAAAGCTTGACGGCGAAATTATTTCTGCCGATTCAATGCAGATTTATAAAGAGATGGATATTGCAACTGCAAAACCTACACAGGAGGAAATGCAGGGCATACCTCACCACCTTATGAGCTTTGTGGAGCCCACGGATAATTTTTCCGTTGCTGATTTCAAAGAAGAGGCGCTTAAGGCTATTGAAGATATTTTTTCAAGAGGTAAGCAGCCTATAGTTGCAGGCGGAACAGGCTTTTATGTTGATACGCTTATTAAAAACACAACATTCTTTGATTTTGATAAAAACGAAAAGAGAATTGAACTTACCGAAAGACTCGAAAAAGAGGGCATAGAAAAGCTTTATGAAGAGCTTAAGGCGGTTGACCCGGCTTCTGCAGAAAAGCTTCATATCAATGATGTCAAACGTATTCTAAGAGCACTTGAGGTTTATTATTCAACAGGCAAAACTATCACTTTGCAGGCAGAGCTTTCCCACGAAACCGAAAGCGAATATAACTGGTTTATTATCGGTCTTACTGCAGAAAACAGAGAAATACTTTATGACCGTATCAACAGACGCGTTGATATTATGCTTCAGAGCGGTCTTGAAAAAGAAGCAGAGCATTTCTTTGCTTCGGAAAAATCAGGTACATCCCGACAGGCAATCGGCTATAAAGAGCTGAAGCCCTACTTTGACGGCGAAGCAACTTTTGAAGAAGCTATTGAAAGCCTGAAAAGAGAAACACGCCGTTATGCAAAAAGACAGCTTACCTGGTTCAGGAGAAATCCTGATATCAACTGGATTAACATTGATTCACTTTCATCAGAGGAAATTTTTAATGAAGCATTGACCTTACTCAGAAATGGTGGACTTATATGATTTCAGATAAAGATAAAAAACTGCTTAAAATTATCGGTATAGCAGTAGGTGTTCTTGTTGTTATGTACATAATACATAATGTATATACTAACTATGCCGGAAAGCTCATAACAGAGTTTGCTCTAAATTATACTCAGGAGGAAACAATTTCTGTTGATGGCTTTGCCATAAGAGATGAGGGGACTGAAAAAGGAAAGAAGAACAGCTCATTTCTTTATAAAAATGACAATAAAATATATGTACCTTTAGTTGATGATAGCGCAAACGTTTCCAAAAATGACAGTATTGCTCTTGCTTTTTCAGATGAGGCTTCTGCTGAGGCTTACAGAGAAAGACAGGTGCTTCAGGAAAAAATCAACGCTTTAAGACAGCTGAAAAGTCAGGGCGGACTCAGCTATCTCAATGTAGTAGGTCTTAATTCTATGATTTATTCTTCGCTGATGGATTATGCTGATATTATTGATTCACCCTCAGATGAAGGACTTTCAAAAATCAGGGATGACCTTGCACAGAAGATTATCACAAAGCAGATTGCTACCGGTGAAAAGCTTGATTTTGATTCAGCTATCAGCGTTTATGAGGCTGAGCTTGCTGCTCTTGAAGGTGCACTGGGAAGCTATGAAAGAATCAGCTCTCCTTATGCAGGCTACTTTGTAAGCAGCGTTGACGGTTATGAAAACGCTGCATCATACGAAGATGCTGAGAACAAAAAGCTTGGCAGTAAATTCGGAGAAGTCCTTATGAATTCCGAAAAAAGCTTGGACGAAAATGTCTACGGCAAGGTTGTGGGCAACTTTATCTGGTACTTTGTTTTTGATATGGCTGCATCCGAAATTTCAACAATGAACGAAGGAAAAACCGTTTACGTGAATTTCCCGGGAAAGGGTATTGAAAATATAAAAATGACAATATATGATATTTCTCCCGAAAAGGACGATATCATTACCGTAACACTCAGATGTAAGCTTATGAATGAAGAGCTTGTATCTCTCAGAAAAGAAAAGGCTGAAATTGTTATCGGCAGACACAACGGACTTAAAATTAACCGCAAGGCAATCACAAAAAACGAAGAGGGCCTTGACGGTGTATATGTGCTCAGCGGAAACCTTGTTGAGTTTTCACCTATAGATATCAGATATTACGGCGAAGATTATGTGATTGCTGATAAGTATTATGCTTACAGAAAAAACGAAAAGGGTGAAGATGAAATAGACTATGATAAAACTGATGAGTACAGAGCAATAAAGCTTTATGACAACATTATAGTGAAAGGAAAAAATCTCCATGATGGAAAAATTATCGGTTGAGGAAAGATTCAGTAATATTGACTATAATCTTGACATTATAAATGAGCGTATACAGAATGCTGCCATCAAAAGCGGAAGAAAACCGGAAGAAATCCGCTTTATGGCTGTTACAAAAACAGTTGAGCCGATTTTTATCAACCGTGCAATTGAGCACGGTGTAAGGCTTATCGGTGAAAATAAGGTGCAGGAATTTCTTTCAAAAAAGGAGTATCTTAAGCTTGATAACTGTGAAGCACACCTGATAGGTCATCTGCAGACTAATAAAGTCAGACAGATTGTAGGTGAGGTTTCAATGATTCAATCTGTTGACAGTGTAAAACTTGCAAAGGAAATTTCCAAACGCAGTGAGCAGAATGGTCTTACAACCGAATGTCTTATAGAGGTTAATATCGGAGCGGAGGAGAACAAAACAGGACTTGACCTTTCTCTGCTTACTGAAACAGTACACGAAATTGCAACATTACCCGGCATAAAGGTAAAAGGTATGATGACAGTGCCTCCTATTTGTGATTCCTCGGAGCAGGCAAAAAAATATTTTTCAAAAATGCATCAGATTTTTATTGACATAACAGGCAAAAAGTTAGATAATGTTGATATGTGTATACTTTCAATGGGTATGTCCTCAGATTATGAAGAGGCAATACTCTGCGGTTCAAATTTAGTAAGAGTCGGTTCGGCAATTTTCGGGCCAAGAATTTATTGATAAATAAAGGAGTTATAAAAATGAGTATTGTAAAAGATTTTTCATCAAAGATGAAGGATTTCCTCAGAAAGCCAGCTGATGTTATGGATGAGGAATATATGGATGACGAGTATGTTGACGGAGACGATTTTGATGAGTACGGTGATGCTCCAAAGTATACTCCCTATGGTGAAGACAGCAGCTATTCAGACGATAACGATTACGATTATGAGGAGCCTAAAAAGGAAGTAAAGCGTAAAAGCACAAAATCAGGCGCAAACATCTATAATATGAACAGTGCACCCAAGTATAATGCACCCAAGTACAGACTTGTATTTTTTGCACTTAACGATATGTATGATGCAAAGAATGTTGCTGATAAAATTGTTGACAAGAATACAATTGTACTTATCAGTCTTGCAAAGCTTAACGATGATCAGAGAGTAAGAGCGATGGACTTCCTTGATGGCGCAAAGTATGTTGCAAAATGCATTTACAGTCAGCTTACTGAAGATATCTATGCCTATATTCCCGGTGAGGTTGAGCTCGAGGGAGATTTCCTCGATCAGGTTGATTTTTAATTAAAAAAAGAAGGTGAGCTTATGATGTTACCTAATGAAATACTCGGTATCCGTTTTTCAAAAACAGGTAAAGACGGCTACAGAATGGGTGAGGTTGATACCTTTAAATCTCAGGTTTATGAAAGCTATAACAAGCTTTATACTGAAAATAATATTCTTAACAACAGAGTATCTGAGCTTAACTCACTTATTCAGAAATACAATTCCGATAAAGAGGCTATTGCAAGCACTCTTATTTATGCCCAGAGCACTTCAGACAAAACTCTCAGCGATGCAAGAAAAAAGGCTGACGAAATCATAGCTGAAGCTAACGAAAAAGCTGAAAGTGAATATGCAGATAAGATAAAGGCAGCTGAAGAAAAGCTTCAGGGTCTTCATGATGAATACGAAAGAACAAAGGCAGAGCTTGAAAGATATTCAGCTTCCTATACTGAAAACATAAACGCTCAGGCAAAGGAAATTATTGAAAAGGCTAACGCAATGGCTGCTAAAATTGTTGCTGAAGCTAAAACTGAGGCTGAAAAGGTAGCAGATGAAAATGCAGTTGCAGTTAAAAATGCAAAGCAGGAGCTCGGCAATATCGGTAAGGTTATTTCAAAGCTCAAGGCTGATGCTTTGAAGGTTACAGAAAACATCAACAGCCTTACAACGGATATATCTGAAAGCTTCAATACAGTTTCAGGCAATTTTGATTTATCCGATATATCAGCTGAGCAGATTAATGAGGATTCAATTGAACCCTTTGCTATGCCCGATTTTTCAGAAATTCTTGCCGAAAGCATTGACATAAACAGCGGCAGACCGGTTTCTGATGACAGCATTTCAGGTCAGACCAAGATGAAGGCCGATGAAATGAATGAATATATCACCAGAATCTTTGATTCTGTAGGAAGTGACGGCGCTGAATTCACCAGCTTCAAGGAAGGCCTTACAGAAGCTCTTTTAAACGAAATTAAGTCAAAGGGTGATGTATCCTTTGCAAGAGAAGAAGCAGGAGAGGACTCAGTTGAAGAATAACCTCAGAACAAAGATAATTTCAACAGCTGTAATTGTGTTTCTTGTTATTGCTGACCAGCTTATCAAGTTTTTCGTTTGCTTATATCTTAAACCCGTTGGTGCAAAAATGCTTATACCGGGCTTTATTCAGCTGAGATATCTTGAAAATGACGGCGCAATGATGGGAATGATGAGCGGTAAAACCTCTTTGATGACAGTGTTGGCAATTATTTGTATGGCAGCTGTGCTTTTTGTAATTTACTCTGGCTGGCTTACTTCAAAAATTGACTATGCTTCTGTGGTGCTCATTGCTGCAGGCGGTTTCGGAAATATAATTGACAGAATTTGCAGAGGCTTTGTTGTTGATTATATAGAGGTGCTTTTTATTGACTTCTATGTTTTCAACTTTGCCGACTGTCTTATAACAGTTGCCGCATTTACAATTATCATTTATCAGATTTACTGTATTTATAAAGACGGAAAAAAGAAGAAAGAGAAAATTCAGAATGATTGACACACAGATTCTGACAGTGGAAGATGAATATGCTTCTCAGAGGATAGATAAATATCTGTCGGAAAAAATGGAAAATATCAGCCGTTCTGCCGCTCAGAAGCTTATAGATGACGGCAATGTAAGGGTAAACTTTATTATTGTTACAAAAAACTATAAGGTCAAAGCAGGGGACAGAGTAGTTGTAACGGTGCCTGAACCGAAAACTCTTGAAGCAAAGCCTGAGAATATTCCTCTTGATGTAAGATATGAGGATAGCGATTTGCTTGTAGTAAACAAGCCTAAGGGTATGGTTGTTCATCCTGCTGCAGGCAATTTTGACGGCACACTTGTAAACGCCCTTCTTTATCACTGCAAGGGTAGTCTTTCGGGAATCGGCGGTGTTGTAAGACCGGGCATTGTTCACAGGATTGACAAGGATACAAGCGGACTTCTTATAGTTGCAAAGAACGATATGGCTCACGTTTCACTTGCTGAACAGATTAAGGCGCACAGCTTTACACGTCAGTATCAGAGTGTAGTTTACGGAAGGTTCAAGGCAGAGGAAGGCGTAATTGATGCCCCTATCGGCAGACATCCTACTGACAGAAAGAAAATGACCGTAACTACAAAAAACTCAAAAAATGCTGTTACTCATTATAAGGTAATTGAAGAATTCAAGGAATTTTCTCACCTTGCCCTTAAGCTTGAAACGGGCAGAACTCATCAGATAAGAGTGCATATGTCATATATGGGACACCCGGTGGCAGGAGATCCGGTTTACGGTCCGAAAAAGGTTATAGAGTATCTCGGAGGTCAATGTCTTCACGCAGGCTTAATCGGTTTCAGACACCCGAGAACAAGAGAGTATATTGAGATTGAAAGTGAACTTCCTTCATATTTCACGGACTTTTTAAGGAGGATTAAGTAATGGAAAATAAAAAATTATCAAATTGGCTTATTGCTTCCGATATAGACGGAACACTGAATGATAAATCCAGAAGACTCGTAAGAAGAAATTACGATGCTATTCATAAGTATATTGAAGAATACGGCGGACATTTCACCCTTGCTTCAGGCAGAAACCCCGAATCAATGCGTAAGCATTTTGAACGCCTTGATATCCCTAACGGCAAAGCTGTTGTTATCAACGGTGCGGGTATTTATGATTTCGCAGAAGAAAAATTTGTATGGACAAGTCCTCTCAACGATTATTGCATTGACATTGTAAGAAAATGTATCAAGAAATTCCCGACACTTGCTTTTCAGGCAATTACAGACGATCAGGTTCTTATTTTCAGACCTACTTTTTCAGCAAGAATTCTTGCTGTCAACGCAAAATCAAAGGTAAAATATTATTATAACTTTGATAAAATGCCTAAGGAAAACTGGTACAAGGTAATCTTTACAGGTATTCCGCCTGCAATGAAAGCTCTTGAAAGATATGTTATCAATATGTCAAGAACAACAGAGAATCTTATGTTCTCTTCACCCTGGAGCTATGAAATTGTAAACGAGGATACCAACAAGGGCAAAGCAGTTCTTAAGCTTGCAGAAATCCTTGGTGTACCTCAGGAGAACACTGCTGCAATCGGTGACTATTTCAACGATTACGAAATGCTCAAGGCTGTAGGTCTTCCTGCTTGCTGCGGTCAGGCGCCAAGAGGTATGAAGAGAATTGCAAAGCTTGTAACCTGCCACTGTAACCTCGGTGCAGTTGCAGATTTAATAGAATATATTATTAAGAATTACAGTTAAGGAGGACTTCTTATGGAAGAAAACAGAAAAAAAGAACTGAAGCTTCTTGCAGCTAAGGTTCGAAAAGGAGTTATTGAAGGTACCTTCAATGCAAAAAGCGGTCATCCCGGTGGTTCACTTTCAATTGCAGAGTTAATTACCTATCTCTACTTTGAACAGATGAACGTTAATCCCGAAAAGCCCGACTGTGAAGACAGAGACAGATTTGTTCTTTCAAAGGGTCACACAGCACCTGCTCTTTATGCAGCGCTTGCTCTCAAGGGCTTTTTCCCTTACGATCTTATCAAGACCCTCAGAAAGCCTGACTCAATTCTTCAGGGTCATCCCAGCATGAGATATACACCCGGCGTTGATATGAGCACAGGCTCACTTGGTCAGGGTATTTCAGTTGCTGCAGGTATGGCGCTTGCTGCAAAGCTTAAGGGCAAGGATTATAAGGTTTACACAATTCTCGGTGACGGTGAAATTGAAGAAGGTCAGGTTTGGGAAGCTGCTATGTTTGCAGGTAACCAGAAGCTCAACAACCTTGTTGCAATTGTTGACTATAACAATCTTCAGATTGACGGCTCACTTGACGAGGTTAACTCACCTTATCCCATTAAGGAAAAGTTTGAAGCATTCAATTGGAATGTAATTGAAATCTGCGGTCACTGCTTCGGTCAGATTGAAGAGGCTTTCAAGGCTGCTATGGCAGAAACAGACAGACCTACCTGTAT
>JAFOXT010000098.1 GCA_017425745.1 Clostridia bacterium
GTGTGATTTTGTCATAAATCTTTTTTGCAGTTACTTCAACACTGTCACTTGTGCAGTCAAGAAGTGAAATACCCATTGTGATTGTTCTTACATCAAGGTGCTGATTATCAATCATATCAATGGTTGAGAGAATTTCTTTCTGGCTGTGCATAAAAAATCCTCCTTATATTCTGTGCATAAGATCGAAGATATCTTCGCGCTGAATTCTGATGTTTACACCCATTTCTTCGCCCTTTGCTGTAAGTGCATCTGAAAGGTCGGTAAATGAGAGAGTGGCTTTTGTAAGGTCAACAAGCATGGACATTGTAAAAAAGTCCTGCATTACTGTCTGACTGATATCAAGGATATTTACCTCGCTTTGTGCAAAAAGTGTACACACACCGGCAATAATACCGGGCTTATCCTTACCGATTACTGTTACAATTGCTTTCATTTTAATCATTCCTTTTTGAGATATAATATTACAGTTTAATTGTATTCATTATTATGAAAAAGTCAATGTAAATAAGTAACAAAAAATAATTGACAGTAAAAGCCTAAATTGTTATAATATTTTTATTACTTTAAAGGAGAAAATATTATGCTTAAAAAAGATACCTTTGCCGTAAAGCCGCCTATGGGCTGGAACAGCTGGGATTGTTACGGTGCAGCCGTAAACGAGGAACAGCTTATAGGCAACGCAGAATACATAAGAGATAACCTTAAGGACTACGGTTTTGAGTACGTTGTCTGTGATATTCAGTGGTATGAGCCCAAGGCGAAATCCAACTTCTACAACAGCTTTACAGAGCTTTGTATGGATGAGTATTCCCGTCTTATTCCCGCTGAAAACCGTTTTCCTTCAACCAAAAACGGCGTGGGATTTAAGAATATAGCTGACAGAATTCACGCTATGGGACTTAAATTCGGAATTCATATTATGCGCGGCATTCCCCGTCAGGCGGTGCATCAGAATACACCGATAAAGGGTACTGACAGAACTGCAAGACAGATTGCTCAGGATTTTTCTCTCTGCTCATGGAATACGGATATGTACGGCGTAAATCCCCGTGCTGAGGGTGCAAAGGAATACTATAACAGCCTTTTTGAGCTTTATGCTTCATGGGGTGTTGACTTTGTTAAGGTTGATGACATCTGCGTTACTGAATATAAGCCTCACGACCCGTACAGTGCAAGAGAGGAAATTGAGCTTATCAGAGAAGCAATTGATAACTGCGGACGGGATATGGTGCTTTCGCTTTCACCGGGTCCCGCTCAGATTGATGCAGCCTTTCATCTTTCACAAAACGCTAATATGTGGAGAATGACAGGTGATTTCTGGGATAGATGGGATAAGCTTTATTCAATGTTTGAAAGATGTGAAAAATGGAGTCCCTATGTAAAAGAGGGCTGTTGGCCTGACTGCGATATGCTGCCTTTAGGAAAAATTTCCAAAAACTGCTCCTGCCTCGGAGACAGAGACAGATATACAAACTTCACTTATGATGAGCAGAAAACAATGCTTACTCTGTGGTCAATTTTCCGTTCACCGCTTATTCTCGGTGGTGAGCTGAGAGAAAACAGACCCGAAGACCTTGAAGTTATCACAAACAGGGATATTCTTGAGATTAATCAGTATTCAAGCGAAAATGCCCAGCTTTACCGCAACAGAGAAAGCGCTGCGTGGACCTGTCTTGACAAAAACGGTGACAGAGTGATTGCTCTTTTCAATCTCACCGATGAAGACAGAGAAATTACAATTTCACCTGAAAAATACGGCATTGAAGCAAAAGGTAAAGCAATTGAACTCTGGACAAAGGAAGAAGCTTTGTTCGAAAAGGAAATTTCAGCTGAAATCAAGGCTCATGGTACTGTGATTTTCAGATTCAGCTGATAAAATAAAAAAATATGAAAGAAGGCACAAAAATATGGAAATATTAATTTCTGCAAAAAACATCATTTCAACAATTCTTGCTCTGCTTCTGTTACCCATCACTATTATGATGCCGCCGACAGAAAGCTATGAAGCAAAAAATCCCGACGAGCTTAAAACAAGCTTTACCGTTCTTTCCGATATTCACATTGAAGGCAATAAATATTCAACCTTCGAGAAGTTTACGGAAATTCTCAAGGATGTGAAAGGTGCAAAGGACAACGATACTCTTGTTTTCCTCGGCGATAACACAATGAACGGTCAGGATATTGAAAGCATATTTTTCTATGGCGCACTCAAGGCTGCAAACCCTGCAGATAATCTTGTGATTGCTCCCGGTAACCACGATTACGGTAACGGCACAGGTGCTTATGATGAACTCAAGGGTCGCTTCAAGAGATATGCAAACTTTGTAGGCTGTGATATCGGTGACAACAACTATTATTACAAGGTTATTGACGATTGCTATTTTATTGTTCTTACAACTGAAAGCGATACAGTAAACGATGTTGATATTTCTGATGCACAGCTCAGCTGGCTCAAGGATGTTCTTGATAAGGCATCAGCAGAGGGTAAGTACGCTTTCGTTTTCAATCATCACCCTGTAAACTACATCAAAAACGGTGACTACACAAGACTTTCAGCGCTTCTTAATGATTATGAAGATCTTATTTATTTCAGCGGTCACACCCACAGCCCTCTCAGAGAATATTCAGTTTCTGTTGTGGATGGAGTTCAGCAGTTCAATATTCCCAGAACAACCGATGATGATTACGAAGGTAATGCAGGCGGTATCGGTGCTGTTGTTGAGGTTTATGAAGATGAAATTCTTGTAAGATTCCGTGACTTTGATGACAGTGAATGGGTTGAGGGCTACGAATATTCCTTTACATACTGATAAAGATACATATAAACTGAAAGGACATCCTCAGAGAAGAGGATGTCCTTTTAACTTTATTTTCCGTTAACTGTAAGACTTGCAATCTGCGGTGCATAAGCTGTCATTCCGTTGAAGAGATAGCTTCCGCTGTTTGTGATTGAAACTGCGTTTTCACCCTTTTCAAGACTGAGAGTAAAGGTTACTGTTTTGAAATTATATCTTGAGAAAGTGTTTCTGCAGTAAACGTCCTGACTTTCACCGTTTACGGTAAAGGTTGCATAGCGCTCAATAAGGTCAACGTTATAGGAATGGACACCGCCTTCGGCATTGTTTGCATAGGTGAGTGTCACTCTGTAGTCGCCCTTTTCGGGAGCATCAATAATGAATTCTGCCTTGCCTCCAAGATTGCTGATTGAATCAACAAAGGTGTTGCCGTATTTGTCGGTGATAAGCTCAGCTCCATCTGAAAGAGCCATTTCTTTTGCAGTGATTTCTGTGCTAAAGCCTGCTTTATCAGTCTTTTTAATTTTAAGCTCAGCAGGTGATGAAAGCTTGATTTCGTTAAGGCCTCGTCTGAGATAAACTGCAGTGCCGTTTTCAATTTCTCTTTTTACGCCGTCAAATTCTGCTGTGGCTTTACCTTCGGTGCCGTAAATTTCAAACCATCCGTCATAGGGGGCAACAGCAAGAAATTCTGTGTTATTTTCACTGTCTGAAAGCACCTCA
>JAFOXT010000099.1 GCA_017425745.1 Clostridia bacterium
GCTAGACTTTTAATTTTTGCGCTGATTTCTCAGCCGTTTTATGCTTTTGCACACGGAGAGACTCTGATGACCTCAGACCTTAATATGATTTTCACCTTGTTTTTGTCTTTTGTTATGCTGTGCCTTTTTGAAAAGCTTGAAAATAACCTGCTGAAAATTCTTGCGGTAACAGCTATAGTTGTTCTTTCTCAATTCGGTGATTGGGGAATTACTGCACCACTGTGGGTTCTGGGATTTTACTGCTTTTCAAAAAGCAAAAACAAGCAGACGGTTTACTTTCTTGCAGTAGCGGCTTTCTGGATTTTAAGAGCAACCTTAAACTGCATTGAAAAAGGCTATCCGTGGTACGGTGAGTACTGTCAGGTCGGTCTTTTACTGTTTCCCTTTATGCTGTTTTCATATAACGGAGAAAAAGGCACCAATACCCGTTTTTCAAAGTGGTTTTTCTATGTTTTTTATCCGTTGCATCTGTTTGTCCTTGCCGTAATCAAGGAAGTTATTTAAAGAGTGCATTTATTCGACAGTATTTAACTTTTTTTCTCTTGAAAATGTAGTTCAACTGTGTTAGAATATGTTAGTTAATTAGTATATACACAAAGATTATTTAAAAATATAAGAACGGAGTGAATTTATGAAGTGTAGTTATTGCGGTCACGAACTGAGCGACAACGCTGAATTCTGTGAAAAGTGCGGTATGATTCTCGGTTTTGCTGACGACAAGAAGGACGGCTCTGCTGAGGCAGATGCCGAGTTTACTCAGAACGTTTTCCAGGCTCTTGACTTTGATGATGCAGAGCTTGATGTTGTTGCAATGGAGCTTCCCGTTTCTGATTATGAAGAAACCGTTGAGGTGAGCCACAACATTCCTGAATATGTATCTTCTCCTGAAGATGAAGCAGCAGATTATACTGCTGAACCTGAAAAAGCTTTTGAAGAAGCAGAAGAGGCTCTTCAGAATGAAATTGAAAATCTTCCTGCAGAGGATGAAATTCCCACAATTGAAGCTGAATTTGAAGCTCCCGAATATACTCCTGTTCCTGATGTTGTAATTTCAGCTAAAAAAGCATCTGATGCAATTAAGGAAAGCAACCACAAGAAAGAGGGAAGAAAAAAGAAAAAGCATAACAAGAAAATTTATGCTGAAACCTATGATATAGAAAGCATTCCTCTTGCAGAGAATGAAGCAGACCTTGAAGCTGAAATTGAAAAGGAAAACGAAGAGGCATTCAAGGAGGCTGTAAAGGCGCCTGAGGCTATCGCAGCTGCTCAGGTGGTTGAAGAAGTTGCTGATGAACCTCTGACTGAAGAAATCCCTGAAGCTGCAGAAGAGCCTGTGGTTGAAGAAATTCCTGAGATTATAGAAGAACCGGTAGTTGAAGAAATTCCTGAGGTTATAGAAGAGCCTGTAGTTGAAGAAATTCCCGAGGTTATAGAAGAACCGGTGGTTGAAGAAATTCCCGAGGCTATAGAAGAAGCTGTAATTGAAGAAGAGTCTGAAGCTGTTGAAGAGCCTGCAGAGGAAGAATATGTAGAGCCCGTTGAAGAACAGCCTGCAGTTTTCGGCTTGTTCGCTGAAAACGGTGCTGCAAGTGAGGAAGACGAATACTACGAGGAAGAGGAAGAATACGAAGATATTACTCCCGTAGAAGATGAAGATACCGGTAAGAAAAAGAACGGTAAGGGACTTGCGGCTGCAGCAGCAATTTTCATTATCTGTGTAGTTTGCGCAGGAGCTCATGCTCTTAAGGATTACATTCCCGTTATAGCTCCCACAGAAGCTACAACCGATATTCAGTCAACAGTTGCTCCTTCAGAAGAAGACACCACAGAAGAAGAGACAACTGAGGAAGAAACAACTGAAGAAGAATCCACAGAGGAAACAACTGAAGAAGCTTCAACAGAGGAAACAACGGAAGAAATCACAACTGAAGAAGTAACAACAGAAGTGACAACAACTGAAAACGAGGTTGTTTCAACAACAAAGCCCACAACAACAGCTCCCACAACAACTAAGCCGGTTACAACAACAAGACCTGTAACTACAAAACCGGTTACAACAACAAGACCTGCAACAACAAAGCCTGCAACAACAAAGCCTGTAACAACAAAGCCGGCTACCACAAAGCCGAACACCACAACAGATCCTTACGGAATTAACGATGTAACAGTTAAAAAGCCTTCAAGCTACGTTAAATCCTACACAGGCTATGTAACAGCAGAAGGTCTTAATATGAGAGCAAAGCCCACAACAAGCTCAGACAGAGTGCTTTATCTCTCAAAGGGTGCAGATGTTAAGGTTATTGCAAAAGAAAACGGATTCCTTTATGTTTATTCAAACAGATACGGTGTTTCAGGTTGGGTAAGCGCAGCTTATATTTCAACCTCAAGACCTGTAGAAACAACATCAAAGCTTTACACCGGCACAGTTCAGCCTGATGTAAAGACAGCAGCAAAAACAATGCACACAACCTATTCACTTAACATCAGAAAGGGTCCCTCAACCTCATATCCCTCAGTACAGATTATTGCAACAGGCTATCCCGTTAAGGTAATCGGTTCAAAGAGCGGTGTTTCAGGCTGGGTATATGTAACAGACCTTACTTACGGTGTTTCAGGTTGGGTATCAACAGCATATCTTAAGTAAAAAAATCGAAATAAAGGAGAAAAAAAGCATGATGACTTTAGCAACACGTTGGGCAGAAGAGGCTATGTGTGACTTGCCTCTTCCCGAATATCCCAGACCTCAGATGGTGAGAGAAAACTGGATTAACCTTAACGGTATGTTCGATTATGCAATTACTGACGAAAATGCTCAGTGGTGCGATGAATATAACGAGCAGATAAGAGTACCCTTTGCAGTTGAAAGCTGTCTTTCAGGTCTTTGCAAAAGAGTTTCAAAGAAAGACCGTATGTGGTACAGAAAAAAGGTTACTCTTCCCGAATCATTCAAGGGTAAGAATGTAATTCTTCACTTCGGTGCAGTTGACTGGGAATGCAAGGTTTACGTTAATAAAAAGGAAGTCGGCGGTCATATCGGTGGCTACTGTCCCTTCAGCTTTGATATTACAGATGCTCTCGCCCAAGGCGAAAACGAAATTACTGTATGGGTTTATGACCCCACAGATGAGGGCTGGCAGAACAGAGGTAAGCAGGCAAGTGAAAGCCACGGCTTCTGGTATACATCAACCTCAGGTATATGGCAGACAGTATGGATGGAAGCTGTAAACAAGAATTACATCAAGGGCTACAAGCTTCTTCCTGATATTGATAACGGCATACTTTCAATCAAGACAGATGTTGCAGGTGAGGGCACACTTAAAATCAAGGTGCTTGACGGTGACAAAGCAGTTGTTGAAGAAGAAATTTCAGCTGATGCAAAAATCAGCATTCCCGATATGAAGCTTTGGAGTCCCGAAAATCCCTTCCTTTACGATTTTGTTCTTGAGCTTACAAACGGTAGTGAAACTGATTCAGTCAAGGGCTACTTTGCAATGAGAAAGTACAGCATCGGTCAGCATGCAGGCTATGCAAGACTTTTCCTCAACAACGAGCCCTACTTCCAGAGAGGTCTTCTTGACCAGGGCTACTGGAGTGACGGCGGTCTTACACCTCCCACAGATGAAGCAATGATTTACGACATCGAAAAGATGAAGGAGCTTGGCTTCAATATGCTTCGTAAGCACATTAAGGTTGAGCCTGCAAGATGGTACTATCACTGTGACCGTCTCGGAATGCTTGTATGGCAGGATATGGTAAGCGGCGGTAAGGCTCTTAACACCTTCCACGCAGGTGTGCTTCCCAATGTTCAGGGTGTACTTAATCCCATCATCAACCTCAGCAAAAAGGATAACGCATACAAGACCTTCAACAGAGACAGAATTGAATGGAGAACTCAGTTTGAAGAAGAGCTTTACGAAATGATCGACTCTCTTTACAACTATCCTTCAATCTGCTGCTGGGTACCCTTCAACGAAGGTTGGGGACAGTTTGATGCAAAGCGTATCGGTGATGCAGTAAAGGCTTATGATCCCTCAAGATTTGTTGACCATGCAAGCGGTTGGTACGACCAGAAGGGCTGCGACTTCAGAAGTATGCACAAGTACATTCTTCCTGTAATTCTTCCCAAGTATGACGGCAGACCTATCGTTCTCAGTGAGTACGGCGGATACAGCCAGAAAATTGAAAACCACGTATGGAACTGGCTTAAGAGCTTCGGCTATCAGATGTACACAAGTAAGGAAGCACTTACAAATGCTTATAAGAAGCTTCACGAAAAGCAGATTATTCCTGCAATCAGAAAGGGTCTTTCAGCAACAGTTTACACTCAGGTTTCTGACGTTGAATTTGAAGTAAACGGTATGCTTACATATGACCGTGAAATTGTGAAGCTTGATGAAGCTACAGTAAAAGAGCTTAACGCAAAAATGACTTATTAATAAAATGAGGGCTGTCCATGGACAGCCCTTTTTTGAAAAGGATGAGAACAATGGCAGATAAAGGCAGTACAAAGCTTAAAATGCTGTATATAAAGGAATATCTTGAAAAAAAGAGCGATGAGGACAACCCTGTGTCAGTTGAAGAGCTTCTTGATTTCCTTCAGAAAAAAGAGATTGAGTGTGAACGAAAATCCGTATACAGCGACGTAAAAACTCTCAAGGAATACGGTATGGATATTTCATCCGTAAGAAGTCCTAGACCCGGTTATGCACTTCTCAGCCGTGACTTTGAAATTCCTGAGCTGAGACTTCTTATTGACGCAGTGCAGGCGGCTAATTTTATAACTCCAAAGAAATCAAAGGAGCTTATTGAAAAAATCGGCAACCTCTGCAGTGAATATCAGGCAGGTATACTCGAAAAGCAGGTGTATATTGACAACAGAGTGAAATGCACCAACGAGGAGATATATTATAACATTGACATAATCAACCGTGCAATTCAGCAGAATAAGCAGGTTTCCTTTGTGTACAGAAAGCGCCGTTTTGATGAGGAAAAAGGGATTATTGTAACTGATGAAAAGGACTTTACTGTAAGTCCCTATGCACTTATATGGAGTAACGACCATTACTATCTTGTTTCAAACAATTCAAGATATGATAACCTTATGCATACCAGAATTGACCGAATGAGAAAGGTAGAAATCTTCGATATGAGGGCACGAAATTTTGCAGAGGTTTCACCTTATAAAACGTTTTTCGATTCCGCCGATTATTCGGGTAAAATTTTCAATATGTTCAGCGGTGACACTCAGCGACTTGAAATCTGCTGTCATAATTCAATTGTTGAAGAAATTCTTGATCGCTTCGGTCAGACGGGTGAAATTAAAAGCTCAGACGAAGAAAACAGATTCAGACTTGTTACAAAGTGTATAGTAAGTGACGGTCTTGTATCCTGGATAATGCAGTTCGGTGACAAAATCAGGGTTATTGCACCTGAGAATCTTAAAAGAGATGTAGCTGAAAAAGCAGAAAAAATCTATAATCAATACACTAAGTAAAACTGTTTGTATGTAACATTTTTTTAACAAACGCTCTTGGTAATCTGTGGTATAATGCCGATATAATAGGAATTTGTTGTAGTTTCGCATAATTTGTGTTAAGAATTTATTACTATGAAGATTACGAGGAGCTGAAAAAATGAAAAAGACTGTGTTTCTTACAGGCGCTACAGGTAATATGGGTGGCGCAGCCTTTAAGGAGCTTTATAAAAGAAGAGATATGTATAACATTGTTATGCTCTTCAGAGAAGGAAAACGCGGCAGAGATATATATGAAAAATACTGCGACGACAGCAGTGTAAAAATTATCTGGGGCGACCTTACAAATTATGAAGATGTTCTTGAGGGTGTAACAGGTGCTGACTATGTTCTTCATGTAGGCGGTCTTGTTTCGCCGGCTGCTGACTATTTCCCGAAGAAAACAATGTTTACAAACGTTACTGCTATGGAAAACATTGTAAAAGCAGTTAAGGCACAGCCCGACCCGGATGCAGTGAAGGTTGTGTACATAGGAACTGTTGCACAGACCGGTGACAGAAATTATCCCACACATTGGGGCAGAACAGGTGACCCTATTCAGATAAGTGTTTACGACCACTATGCAATAAGTAAAACAATTGCAGAAAGAATTCTTGCCGATTCAGGACTTAAGTATTGGGTTTCTCTCAGACAAACCGGAATACTTTATCCCGAAATTCTTAAAAATATGGATCCTATTATGTTCCATGTACCTATCAACGGTGTTCTTGAATGGGCTACTCTTGAAGACAGCGGCAGACTTTGTGCAAAGGTTTGTAACGGAAGAGTTCCTGAGGAGTTCTGGCGCAGATTTTATAATATCAGTTCCGGTCCCGATTATAGACTTACAAACTATGAATTTGAAACTCATCTTCTCAACAGTCTTGGTATGAAGGGTAAAAATGTTGTAAAGCATATTTTTGAGCCTAACTGGTTTATTCTTCAGAATTTCCACGGTCAGTGGTATACAGACGCAGATGAGCTTGAAAAATATCTTCGTTTCCGTGAAAATGTACCTGTTGAAAAATACTTCAAAAAGCTTTCCAAATCAGTTTCACCCTTATATAAGTTTTCGGCAATTGCGCCCTTGACTTTACTTAAGGATACAATGATGAAAAATATTGCGCGTACACCGCTTTACGGAACTCAGGCTTGGGTAGAAAACGGAATAAAAGACAGAATTACCGCATATTATGGTTCTCTTGAAAAATATCACAGCATTGGCACGTGGGATGATTTTGAAGTTGTTATTCCCGATAAAAACAGAATGAGCTATCTTGATCACGGTTATGATGAAACAAAGGATTTTCATTCACTCGGCATCAAGGATATGAAAAAAGCAGCTCAATTCCGTGGCGGTGATTGCCTTGCAAAAAAGATGGGCAAAGATGTTTATACACCTATCAAGTGGAAATGTGCGAGAGGGCACGAATTCAAGATGTCACCTAATCTTGTTCTCAAGGGCGGACATTGGTGTCCTGAATGTATGCCGATGCCTTGGAAATACGATGAGGAAGCAAAAATCAACCCCTTCTTTGCTCAGGTTTGGTATTCTCATCACAGCAAGAATGAAGATAATGAATACAGTGCCGATATTTATTACGGCTTCTCACAGGATTAATTAAAACAAAGCAGTCAGTTCCTTTTTTATGAACTGACTGCTGATTTATTTTTATCTGAAGATGTATTGGAAGCTTATTCTCCTCGTCTGTCCTTGTCGGGAGCAACTCTGGGCTTTTCAACCTTCGGGCTGATTTCGCCGGCTTTCATAAGAGCAATCTTTGTCATTGTGGGACCGAAGAGCTCATAAATAAGAACACCGAAAAGAACAATATTTCTGATAATAATTCCCTGATCGCCGATGCTCATAGCAGTAATAGACATTCCGAGAGCAACACCGGCCTGAGGCAGAAGTGTTATGCCGAGATATTTTTTGATTTTGGGCTCACAGTCAACCATTTTAGCGCTGATTGATGCACCAAAGTATTTACCGAGACTGCGGGTGATTATGTAAAGGATACCGATACCTACAATTGAAAGGTCGGTGAAAACTGAAAAATCAAGCTCTGCACCACTGAGAACAAAGAAAAGAATGAAAAGTGGTGCTGTCCATTTATCTGTTTTTTCCATAAGCTCTGCAGAAAAGTCACATACATTACAGAAAATTGTGCCAAGCATCATGCAGACAAGAAGGGGAGAAAAACCAATATGAACAGGTCCGATGTTGAATTTGATTTTTGAAATTGCAACTGCGAAGATAATTGCAGTAACAACAAGAGCCTGACGCTTACTGTTAGATTTGAAATACTTTTCGGCAAAGGAGAGGAACCAACCTATAATTGCGCCGAAAACAAGCGAAATAACAATTTCAGCAATAGGGTCAACAATAATTGAGTAAATATTAACCTCGCCGCTTACAAGAGTTCTTGCAATACCGAAGGAAACAGCAAAGATAATAAGACCTACTGCGTCGTCAAGAGCAACAATCGGAAGAAGCAGTGAGGTGAGCTTACCCTTAGCCTTATACTGTCGAACAACCATAAGAGTTGCGGCGGGTGCTGTTGCTGAAGCAATTGCACCGAGGATAATCGCAACAGAAAGCGGGAATTTTTCTTCGCCGAGAATATAGTGCAGTCCTATAAGAGCAGCATCAACCAAGAGAGTGGTGAACACAGCCTGGAATATACCTATAATTGTTGCTTGCTTACCTGTCTTTTTAAGCTGAGAGAGTCTGAATTCATCACCGATTGCAAAAGCAATAAAGCCGAGAGCGATATCGTTGAGAATTGAAAGGTCTGCAACCTCGTGAACTGAGGTGAAGCCCAGGCCCTTTATTCCGAGAAGACCAAGACAATAAGGTCCGATAAGAATACCTGTAACGAGATATCCGGTAACTGCAGGCAGCTTAAACGGTTTTACAACACGCGACATAAATAGTCCGGCAGTTAAAGCAATTGAAATTCCTAACAAAGTTTCCATTTTTTGCATCTTCTTTCTTTATCTTTTTACCGCTTCAAATTATAGGAGGGTAGGCTTAAAAAGTCAATTATGAGAATGACTAATTTGCACGAAAATTAAATTATTTTTTGGTTAAATTGCTAAAGGTGTGTTTTTGTGTCACTTAACATAAAAATGATGAAGAAACGAGGCGATTTTGTAGGTTGCTGTGTTAATGTGGAGATTAGTAGCAAAATGTAAAACAATGGCGGTTAATGGGGATTAATTTGACGAGCGAAAGGCCTCCCTGATATATTGACGGGGTGTGCATAAAGTGTTATGATTTTAATGCAAGATAAATCGCCGACAGTAAAAATTTAAAATAATTTTGCCTGCTCATCACAAAGCAGTCGGCGTATAAAAGGAAAGACAGACCCTGAAACAGAGGTCTGTTTTTTTGTAACGGTAATTTTCGTTTTGGCATAGAATGTTTTGAGCAGAGAAAAAACTCAGCTCAGAAACAAAGAAGGAGAGATACCGTTGAACAACAATACTTACTGTCAGAGCATAGAGCCGAGAAGCTGTCAGTGGGTCAGAAGGGTTGAAGGAATTTCTGCTTTTCCTGAAAATCCGTCACTGGCAATGGCTTATGTGCCCTTTCAGCATTTTGCTGAGGTATATTCCTGTGAAAAGGCATTGAAGCAAGGAACGATTTTTCCTTGTCTTGACAAGCCTTTTCTTATGGGGTGTGTAAAATGCTGAACAAAGCAAATAATCTTAAGCACAGAATAATGGCTGTACGTTTTGCAATCTGGGATCTGCATCTTTATCTTGATACTCACTGCAACGACACTGCTGCAGAGGAGCTTTTAAAAAAATATGAGGAGCAGTATAAATCCCTTAAGGAAGAGTATGAGTGTCAGTATGGCTGTATTTCATCAATGGGATGCAAGTGTGAAAACTGGCTGACAAAGCCTTTTCCGTGGGATAATTCAGGAGGCGATTGCTGATGTTTAAGTACGAAAAGCTGTTACAGTATCCTATTAATATCAAGAATCCGAATCCCACCTATGCTAAAATCATAATTTCACAATATGGCGGACCTGACGGTGAACTGGGAGCATCGCTCAGATATCTCAGTCAGCGTTTTGCTATGCCGACACGAGAGTTGCAAGGTCTTCTTACGGACATAGGTATTGAAGTTTAAAAATGGTTATGATATAATATAGTCAAGGAGTGATTTTTATGAACAACACAAATTATTTAGGACAACTTATGGATTACATTAACAACTATATGCCTGAAGGGGTAGAAGTGGAAATGCTTGGGGCGTTAAATCATTACGGTTCGGTAGTTTTTTCACTTTGGTTAAATTACAACGATTTCGCCAAAAATCACAAAGACTTTGACAGAATACCAAATGCGAACAAAATTTTTAAAGATTTCGATGAGGAAAAAGCTTTTGTTGATGAATGGAAAAAAAGATGCTTGGAAAAACACAAAGCAAAAGTTAAAGAATCTACTCGAAAATATTTTTCAGAAAAATCTGATATCCCAGAATACATAAAATATAATACCCCTGAAATTACTGTTGAAGTTTTAAAAAGTGACTCTGCAGAGGTTAATGATGA
>JAFOXT010000100.1 GCA_017425745.1 Clostridia bacterium
CAGACACCGCTTATGAAAATAGACTTTATGAAGCTTACAAAGGTTGACGCTGAAGAAGCAAGACAGACAAGAAAAATTCCTAAGGACTGATAAATAAAACAGCGAGGCCTTGACTTTCAGGGTCTCGCTATTATTTTAAATACATAAACCGATGAATACAGGCGCCGATTGTCCGTATTTTATACGGACAAAACAAAGTAGACGGACTTTTAGTCCGTCTACTTTGTTTGAATGAATGAAAAATTTTTCATTCATTCATCGGCGCCCTCACCTTCAATCTGCAGCAGCTTTCTTTTCATTAGAAGTCCGCCTGCATAGCCTGTAAGCTTTCCGTTTTTTCCTATAACTCTGTGGCAAGGCACAATTATCCATAATGGGTTATTATGTACCGCCATACCAACAGCTCTGGCTCCTTTGGGATTACCAAGCCTTTCAGCAATTTCACCGTAAGAAACTGTTTCACCGTAAGGTATTTTCAAAAGCTCCTGCCACACCTTAATCTGAAAGCCTGTACCTTTAAGCTTAAAGGGTAAATCAAAGGCTTTTCTCTCTTTCCTGAAGTATTCCTCCATCTGAGCGAAAGCTTTGTCTGTAAGGCAATTCTGAAAATTTTCGGCATCTTCCTTTTCTGCCAATTTCAGAAAGCAGATGCTGTCCCCTTCATATCCGATTTTCATAAGCCCGAAGGCACTTTTATAAAAAGCAAATTTCATAGTTTCATACCGAAAAAAAGTGGCAGTCAAACGACTACCACTCTTATTTTAAAATTATTCAGCAGCTTCTTCTGTTGCTTCTGCAACTTCTTCTGCTTCTTCAGCAGCTTCTTCAACAGCTTCAACAACGGGTTCAAGAAGAGCACGGATTGAAAGGCTTACACGCTTCTTATCGAAGTCGATTTCAGTAATCTTAACCTTAACCTCGTCACCGATTGAAAGAACTTCCTTGGGTGATGCGATGTGGCGGTCAGCGATCTGTGAAATGTGGATAAGACCGTCAATGCCGTCAATAATGCTTGCGAATGCACCGAATGTTGTAAGACCAACAACCTTAGCATCAACAACTGAATCAACGGGATAATCTCTTTTGAGGATTTCCCAGGGATTGTCTTCGATTCTCTTGTAGCCGAGAGAAATCTTTCTGTTTTCAGCATCGAGAGCCTTAACGAATACCTTTACAGTATCGCCAACGTTAACGATTTCTGAAGGATGCTTGATTCTCTTCCAGCTGAGTTCTGAGATATGTACCATACCGTCAACTCCGCCGAGATCAACAAATGCACCGTAGTTTGTGAGAGACTTAACTGTACCTGTGAATTCCTGGCCTTCAGCAATGTTAGCCCAGAATGCTTCTGATGCAGCTTTTCTTTCCTCTCTGAGAACTGCACGGATTGAACCAACAACACGCTTCTTCTGTTCGTCAATGTCGATGATTCTGAACTTTACAGTTTCCTTAACGAGAGCTGAAAGATCTTCGTCCTTTGAAAGACCTGTAAGTGAAGCAGGGATAAATACTCTTGCGCCCATGGGGTAGCAGATGATACCGCCTCTTACAGCTTCAGCAACAACAGCTTCAACAATTTCGTCAGCTTCCTTAGCAGCTACGATGTTCTTCCATGATGCTCTTCTGTCGTAAAGACGCTTTGAAAGCTTCATGGTGCCTTCATTATCATTTGTTTTCATGATAATAAGGTTAAGTTCGTCACCGATCTTAAGCTCCTTTGCAGGATCTGCAGTGGGATCGTTGCTGTATTCTTCTACAGGGATAAAGCCGGCATACTTTCTGCCGATATCAACCTGAATCTCATTCGGTGCGATACCAACAACAACGCCAACAACAAACGGATTATCACTTGTGTCATCTATGCTATCAACCGCTGCAAAGAACAGCTCCTGATCCTGTGTCTCCTTTGTAAGATTTTGCTCATTAAAGTTTTCTGTCATAATGACTTCAACCTCCTTTATTATAGATGCAGGTGTGGAAGCACCCGCCGTTATACCAATTTTTTCTGCATTCCCGAAATCAATATTTTTAAGCTCATCTGCTCTTTCTATAAGAAAGGTTCTGCAATTCTCTTCGCACACGTTTTTAAGCTTTACAGTGTTTGAAGAAAATCTTCCGCCTATAACAATCATAATGTCATTTTTCTTCGAAAGAAGAGCGGCTTCGTCCTGTCGATTTTGAGTCGCAGTACATATTGTATCAAAATAAATCGGATTTGTACATACTTTTTGAATAATTTCTGCACATTTTTTGCATTCTTTTACTGAAAAAGTTGTCTGAAAAACAAAAACAAGTTCATTTTTGGTAAAATCTTCATTTTTTGTGAGAAGTTTTTCCAGCTCCTCAGCGTTTTTAAATACATAAGACTCACCTTTTGCGTGACTGCGGAAGCCACACACCTCAGGATGAGTATCATCACCGCCGATTAACAGTATATTGTTTTCGTTGGTTTTCTCCTTGACAACCTTGTGAATTTTAAGAACATAAGGACAAGTTGCATCGGTATACTTTACTGAAAGCTGGTCCAGCTTCTGCGTAATTTCCTTTGTAACGCCGTGGGCACGTATAACAACCTCGTAGCCGTCAGGCACTTCAGAAGGGTCAGCAATTATCTTTACTCCCCTTTTTTCAAGGTCTTCTATAACCTGAGGGTTATGGATAACTGGACCGAGAGTTGCAACCTTTCTGCCTTCAGACAGCATTTTATAAACCATATTCACAGCACGGTTTACACCGAAACAAAAGCCTGCGGTTTCAGCTGTAACAATCTGCAACTTTCTCCCTCCTGTTTATTCAATATCAGATATTATCCTTGATTGTTTTAATTATAAGTGCAATTGATTCTTCAAGACCGATATTGCTTGTGTCACATAAAATTGCGTCATCAGCCTGCTTTAAGGGAGCAATCGCTCTGTGTGAATCGTCGTAGTCACGCTTTATCATATCAGCGAGCACGTCTTCATACTTAACGTCCATACCCTTTTCGGTAAGCTCCTTGAAGCGTCTTTCTGCTCTTGCTTCAGGTGAAGCTGTAAGGAAGATTTTTACATCCGCATCAGGAAGAACAACCGTGCCGATATCTCTGCCGTCCATTACGCAGTTATTTTCTCTTGCAAGCTTCTTCTGAAGGTCAAAAAGAAATTCCCTTACCTTAGGTACGGCTGAAACTCTTGAAGCCGCCATTGAAGCCTCGGGAGTTCTGATTTTGTCAGAAACATCCTCGTCTGAAAGGAACATTCTCTGTTCACCGTCAATAAATTTAAGCTCAACTTTCAGGTCATCGGTAATTGTAGCAATAATTGCCTCATCGCTCTGAAGGTCAGCACCTTTTCTGAGCGCATTAAGGCCAACTGTTCTGTAAAGAGCGCCGGTATCAATATAGATATAACCGAGCTCAGCAGCAGCTTTTCTTGAAATTGTGCTTTTGCCTGCGCCTGCAGGGCCGTCAATTGCAACATTAATAATCTTCATATTTATCACCTTAATTTATATACTTGAGCCAGCAAGCTTACCTGTTGAAAAGGCAATCTGCAGATTGAAGCCGCCTGTGTAAGCATCAACGTCAATCACTTCACCTGCAAAGTAAAGACCCTTGCAAAGCTTAGACTCCATAGTTTTGGGGTCGATTTCCTTCACACTTACACCGCCTGAGGTAACAATAGCTTCTTCAATTGGTCTGAAGCCGTTTACTGTAACCTTAAGGTCCTTGAGCAGATTCACAAGCTCACTTCTTTGCTGTTTTGTAATCTGATTAACCTTTACCGCCGGCTTGATGCCCGAAAGCTTAACAATAACGGGAACAAGCTTTTTAGGTAAAAGTGCATCAAGTGCATTTATAAAGTTCTTGTTAGAATTTTCGAGAAAGTCTCTCTGAATTCTCTTATCAAGCTGTTCATAGCTGAGTGCAGGCTTAAGGTCAATGTGAATCTCATACTTTCTGGGCTTAATGTCCTTCATATGACTGCTTGCACTGAGAACAAGAGGTCCTGAAACACCGAAGTGAGTAAAGAGCATTTCACCGAAATCCTTATAAATTTCTTTATAATTCTCTGTGTTGAGAACAGTGATTTCAACATTTCTGAGAGAGAGTCCCTGAAGGTCCATACAAAAGCCCTCGTGACAAACGAGAGGCACAAGTGAAGGTTTAAGCTCAGTTACGGTATGTCCCACCTGCTTTGCAAGAGTGTATCCGTCACCGGTTGAGCCTGTAAGAGGATAAGAAGCTCCGCCGGTTGCAACAATAACTGCATCAGCATAAAGCTCTTCGCCGTCTTCAAGCTTAACG
>JAFOXT010000101.1 GCA_017425745.1 Clostridia bacterium
AAAGTTGATGAATAATCTTGACAAAACAGAAAACAGGTTTTTGTTCAACGGCACGTTTAATTTTTATTTATCCTGTATGATGATTTTGATGTCTTATAATTTATTGGATACGGCGAATTTATATATTTTGTTGTGTTGCTTTTTAGCTCTTTTTCTTTCAGTAAGTATTTTATGGTGGATTGTATTTCTTGTTGTAAACAAAGGAAAGTATAAATATAAAAGCAAAGAAACCAAAAATAGTTTGTATCCCTATGCAGGAGCTTTGTTTGGTTATTTATTAGCTAAATTTATATTTGAAAATTCAGGGCTGTCTCAGGAAAACTTAAAAATTTTTGTTGCTGTTATTTTATTTGCTTTTGCGATAGGTTTAAATTGCATTGGTTTTGATTTATTGAAATTTGTGCTGAGAAAGCGTATACAAAACAATAATGTAGAAGATAGTTCGATATGTTAACTTTGTAAAGGCAGAGAGAAATCTCTGTCTTTTTATTTTATTGACAAAGAACGGAGTAGTTGATATAATAAATCAGATAAACAAAAACTCAGAAAGCAGGTGACGGAATGACAGTTTTCAACTCACACAGCACAGCTGACACTGAAAGCTTTGCAGAAAAAATAGGAAAAATAGTTACATCCGGCACTTGTATTGCTTTTTTCGGCGGTCTCGGTATGGGCAAAACAGCTTTTACCCGAGGTCTTGCAAGGGGTATGGGCATTGACTGTCACGTTTCAAGCCCCACCTTTGCAATCGTCAACGATTATGGCGGAAATCCTCCCTTGGTACATTTTGATATGTATAAGGTGGATTCCTGGGACAGCCTTTATTCAAGCGGATTTTTTGATTACCTTGATATGGGCGCAGTGCTCAGTGTTGAGTGGAGCGAAAACATTGAAAACGCACTTCCCGAAAACACAGTCAGAGTCACAATCGAAAAAGGCGAAGACGAAAACAGCAGAATTATAACAGTTGAAGGACTTGATATAGAATGAGAATTTTAGCGGTGGATACAAGTGCCGTTTGTGCAGGCGTTGCCGTAACGGGAAACGGAAAAATCCTTTCCGAATGCAGCACCAACACAGGCCTTACCCATTCGAGAACACTTTTACCCATGATTGACTCTGCTTTAAAAAATGCAGAGATCCCCTTAGATAGCATTGACGTTTTTGCCTGCAGTGCAGGGCCAGGCTCGTTTACGGGTATAAGAATCGGCGTTGCAGGAATCAAAGGGCTTTGCGATGCCACAGGAAAAAAGTGTATCCCTGTTTCAACCCTTGAAGCTCTTGCTTATAATCTTCTCGGCAGTGAATGTATTGCCGTTAGTGTAATGGACGCAAGATGCAATCAGGTTTACTGCGGAATTTTCCTCGTTGACGGTGATAAGGTAGAAAGACTTACCGAAGATGAAGCAGTTAAAATCGACGACCTCAAGGAAATATTAGAGCACTATGACGGAAAAATCGTTTTCGTCGGTGACGGTGCAGAGCTTTGCCACAAGACACTGGGCTATGAAATTGCAGGGGCAGGCAACCGTTTTCAGAGAGGAAGCAGTGTAGCTTTCTGTGCAGAAGAAAAGCTTAAAAACGAAGCCCCCATTGACGGCGAAAAGCTTCTTCCCGTTTATCTGAGACTTCCTCAGGCGGAAAGAGAGCTCAATAACAAGTTAAATAATAAACTTAACAATAAATGATAAAGGAGATTTTACAATGATAGCAATCGGAGCAGACCACGGCGGATTTGAACTTAAAGAGGAAATCAAGAAGTACCTTGATGCAAACGGAATTGAATACAAGGACTTCGGCACATACTCACCAGAGTCAGTTGACTACGCAGCAATTGCATACAAGGTTGGTACAAGCGTTGTTTCAGGTGAAAGCACAAGAGCAATTCTTTGCTGCGGCACAGGTATCGGCATTTCAATGGCAGCTAATAAAGTTAAGGGTGTTCGTGCAGCTTGCTGCAGCGACTACTTCAGCGCAAAATTCACAAGACTTCACAACGATGCAAACATTCTCTGTCTTGGCGGTCGCGTTGTAGGTGCAGGTCTTGCAATTGAAATGGTTGACGTTTTCCTCAACACTGAATTTGAGGGCGGCAGACACCAGAGAAGAGTTGACCAGATTATGGCAATCGAAGCAGGTACATTTGAAGCGTAAAACTCTTGACAAACTGTTTCAACAGTAATATAATATCAAAAAAGCGAATATCCCATTAAAGCGTTGAGGAAGACGGCTTTATTATCACGAGGTTTTTCAGAGAGTCAGCACCTTGGCTGTGAGTGCAGACAGACCGGAGAAAAAGCTTACCACTTCCGAGTGCTTTCCGAAACAAGGAAAGCCGTATGACTGCGTTAAAGTCAGAAGAGTGCCGCAATTTTTGCGGAATACGGGTGGAACCGTGGAACTGAATTTTTCAGCTTCATCCCAGAGCATAATGCTATAGGGATGAAGCTTTATTTTTTATCGAAAGGATGTAATAAAAATGATTAACGTAACACTTAAAGGCGGCGTTGTTCGTGAATACGAAGACGGCGCAAGCGTAATGGACGTTGCCAAAAGCCTTGGTGCAGGACTTTTCAAGGCTGCTTGTCTCTCAAAGGTAAACGGTGAGGTGTGTGACCTTCGCACAGTGCTTACAGGC
>JAFOXT010000102.1 GCA_017425745.1 Clostridia bacterium
ATATTTCTTTTGAGCTGTATATGGATAATATGTCGGTATATCATACATGTGCGTACAATTCCGCCTTAATTCCCTTGAAACTGTACTAACACTTCTACCTATCAATTTTGCAATTTTTCGATAACTATATCCTTTTAAGTAATATTCCCGTAGACAACACCGTTCTTCTATGGTAAGATGTGTGTAACTCATATAAATCCTCCTTGGTTTTTGTTTTGTCGCGATTACATTATACCACGGATTTATATGAGTTGTTTTATTTTCTTAAAGTGTTGCACTTGATAGTATAATTCATCAAATTGAAGAAAAACCTGCATCAATTAAGATGCAGGTTTAATCTTCATTAAGTTTCGTCAGTTGGAATAATTATTTCTTTGTTTACGCTCATACCTGAATCAGGTGTGATAATTTCTCTTACAGGTGGTACGTAACCTGTTGATTTATGGCTCGCTGATTTTACAATTATCTGCTTTGGTTCTTTTACTTCGGAAACACAAGGCAGATAGATCTCTTCGGTAAAAGAGTTATCAACCTTCTGGAAAGAGGGGAGATATTTCGCTGAGAACGCCTTAATATGACGCTTCATCAGGAAGTAAAGAGCAAATGCGAAAAGAGTGAACAAAGTGATACTGATGCCTAATTTAGCGCCGTTAACACTGTATTTGAATTCGATTGTGTGGTTACCTTCCTTAACCTTTACGGCAAGAAGTGCCTGACCAAGCTTTACAATGTCAAGCTCTGAAACCTTTTCTCCGTCTACATAAACACTCCAGCCGTGATCAAAGGGGATTGAAGTGTAAAGGAGTGCATCTTCTTCAGCAGTAAATCTGCCCTTGATGTATCTGTCCTCATATTCTTCAATAAGCATCTGATTTTCATAAAGCTTATCGTAACCCTTTTTGAATGTTTTTTCGTTGATTGTGTAAGCAAGCATTGTTACATTACCGCTGTTAACCTCAAACGGTACGGTGATCTGTGCTGACTCATTCTTTTTGAAAGAACCTAAGTCAAGAATACAGGGCTGATCAGCTGAGTGAGTCCATGTACCTTTAGGTGTTGTGATTGAAACGTTACCTGAGCTTGAACCGCTTACATTAAAGCTGATGTAAATGTTACCGTCATTTTCTGCAGTGAGATAGAAGGTTGCATTACCGTCAACATCAGCAGTTGTCTTTTCAAAATAGAAAGATGAGGCGCTGAGATCTTCACTGAAGGGTGAGCAGTTAGAATATGTTACATAGGAAATCTCGAGTCTTCTGAAGGGATTTCCTGCTCCTGTTGCTCTGTCAAAGTAGTCACCCTGAAGCTCAAAGGGGTCAGATGCATATTCAAGCTTCCAATTATCCATATAGCTTTCGGTTGCCCAATCAGCAGTTTCACTGTTTACGAGATATGCCACAGGTAGATAGTAGTTGTTTTTGTAAGCGGAAAACTTATCGTTTGCAACAGAAGGTGAGTAGAAGGATGAATCAAGCACATTTACCGTTGAGTTATTTACAATATACTTCAGTGAGTGCATCATATTGTAAACGGGTGTCTGAGGATTATAGGTGAAGCTATTTATTCTGTTGCTCATCATACCAAGGTCGTCTTCAAGATTTGCAAGACGCTCATACGCCATTGACGAGAAAACAGAAACACCGTTATAGTAGTACCAGGAGTTATCCATTCTTGTTCTGAGGTCTGTAAGCTCCATTCGGTATGTGTCTTCGCCTTCAATCAAATCGAGATTATCTTTGATATCTCGGAAATCATCATAATCTGATACATAAGGTGTTTTATCAACGGAAATATTAAGAGTTGCTGTATCGCACATTATTGCTTCGCTTGCTGTACAAACAAGAAGAAGCATCGCGAGTGAAGCTGTCTGATATCGCTTATCCATAAAGAATGTAAGAATAATTACATAGAGAACAACAAGGATAAGGGTGAAGAGGACAGTTGTTGAAGTTACATTTTTTGATGTGATTTCATCAACAAGTACAACAAATCCGAGAAGAACAGCACCCACAACACCTATATGAACAGTTTTGAACTCTCTCAGGCGGATGAAGGTTTTGTATGCAATAAGCAGAATGAAGAATGAGTAGATAAATGACTGACGGTAGGGTAGGTCATTTGGGAAGTGGAAGCCGTGCCAGATATAGTTCAGCCAATTAAGGTTAAATGAAGCGTAGAGCACTGCTAAAAGCCCTAATGTGGCAATTTTCTCTTTCTTCGAAATTGTCTTTGCGAAGAAATACAAAGGTGCAAGAATTATAGGAAGCACACCGCAATAG
>JAFOXT010000103.1 GCA_017425745.1 Clostridia bacterium
AGAGAAGGAAAATGTCATTTCCGTTATAGAGCACAGCAGGTGCTTCATTTACTGACCAGCCTTTCTTTTCCCAGGGGAGAGTGGGCTTTGAAAGTACAGTGCAGTTGTGATTGCCGTTTTCGTCTGTTTTAAGTGTGTAGGGGTTTTCCATTTCACAAATCTGAAGATTCTGATAGCCTGTGTACATATATGCTGAATAAACAAAGAAGAGTCTGCCGTCTTTTTTCAGATATGTACCGTCAATTGTGTTGAGACCCTGAGGAGCAAGAATACCCATAAATTCGTAATCACCGTAAATATCCTCGGTTTTACTTCTCAGTACAAAGGAATAGCGGTAGTAGTCTGTAATAAAGTCAGAATCCTTACCCTGAGGCATTGAGCCCTTAGGCACTGCATTTTCATCAAAAAGCGCACAGGAAACAATATACCATCTGTCGTCAATTTTATGAATTTCGGGAGCCCATATATCACCCTTTGTGCCGTGTTCACCTGCCCAGAAAACAGTTTTTGCCTTTTTTACTGTGGCATTGTCAAGTCCTTCAATCTGTTTTATGTCGATTCCGCCACCGGTGGTGTGAGTGTAATAAAACTCACCGTCGGCTTCAACTATAAAGGGGTCTCCGCCGTTACTCGGGTCAATGGGCTTGTCGTAAGCGGTGGGTGTGAAAAGTCCTAAAAAGGTAAGGACAGTTGCTATGGTTGCAATAAATGATCTGATAAACTGTGTCATATAATTCTCTCCTTTTGTTTTATAACTGAATATTAACATATATAAGCAGAAAATTCAATCTGAAAATATATTAAGATTAATTTAATTAATAAGCATAAAAAAATTAACATTATAAGTGAAAATCACACAAAGAGTTCACATGTGAATTATTGACAAAATAAATTTAAAGTGTTACTATTATAGAGCTATAAAAAAGAATTTAAATTTATGAAAAAGGAGTTTTGAAAATGAACAGAAATTTCAGAAAAGTTATGGCGCTCATTCTTGCAGTGCTTACATTGGCTTCTTGCTTTTCAGTAATGAGCTTTGCCGGTAATGTTTATGCAGGTCATGAAAATCATCTTGTTTTTGAGTATGATGCTGTAAAGCCCAACGGTTGTACAGACGGTAAGAAAGCAAGTGTTTACTGCAGTGCTTGCGGTAAATGGATTATCCCGGAAGAAGTTGATCCTGCTCCTCACTATCCCGGCAAACCCACTATCAAAGGCACAGTTACTGATTGCACAACAGGTTACTATATTGAAACAAAGTGCACAAAGTGCCCTGTTGTTCTTGAATCAAAGTGGGTTAACGAGCACGACTATCAGACAGAATTGGTTGAACAGCCCTACTGTGATGTAGAAGGTACAGCTTATAAAAAGTGTTCAGTTTGCGGTGATGAGGTTACTCAGCCTGCAGAAGTAAGAGAACACATCTGGGGAAACTGGAGAACTGATGTTGTAGGTACTTGCACTATTGACGGCTATGAAGTACGTAAGTGTACTCGATGCCTCAGAACTGAAGAAAAGGTAAATAAGGCTCCCGGCCATAATTATGTTATTGTTGATGCAGGTAAGACTCCTTCATGTAAGGAAGAAGGCTTTACAGCAAAGAAGGCTTGCAGCAACTGTGGCGATGTAATTGCCGGCACTTCACTCGGTAAGAAGAAGCACGTTGACAGCGACAAGGACAATTACTGCGACACATGTGATCGTTATATCACTGATGAGCTTCCCGAAGGCTGCGATTGTCCTTGCCACGAAAAGAGCGGTATCCGTAAATTACTTTTCCAGATCGCAATTTTCTTCCTCAGCATCTTTAAGGTTGGCGCAACATGCGGTTGCGGTGCTGTTCACTACGAAGTAAGATTCTGATTCTTAAATAATAATAAACTGCTGCATAATCTGCAGCAGTTATTTTTTTTAATAACTATTTAGAACAAAAAATCTAAAATCTATTGATTTAAAATAAGAAATATGTTAGTATAACATTCACTGTTTAATATAAAGTTATGTAACGAGAAAAGGAGAGAAATATCGTCTTGAATTTTGGCAAATATCTTGAAAAATGTCTTAAAAGCCACGATATAAGTCTTAACTCGGCTGCTAATATGCTCGGACTTAACAGAGGAGATCTTTATCATATAATTGACTCAAAGCGCAAACTCAAGCCGGAGACTTTTAAGACTCTTATTGAATCAATAGGTTTCAGCTCGGAAGAGAAAAGAAAGTTGACCAAACTGTTCTTTTCTTCTTTTTACGGTGAAAAGAACTTTGAAAGAATGGAATATATCATTGAAAGTCTGAACTCTTTCAGTGACAGCCTTAAAATAAAAGAATTAAAGATAGCATCATTTGATAAAAAAACCGCTCTTGCCGATAAGAATGAAATTCTTTCAGCAGTAAAATACATCTGCTGTGAAAACGGTGAAAAGGATATTGTCACCAACTATCCTTTTGAAAACAAGAAGATGGATACACTTATTTACAATTGCTGCAGACAAGGCAAAATCACAAAGCTTGAGCATATTGTAACGCTTGGTGCTGACAGCAGCAATATTGACAATCTCAAGGTGCTGTTTTCAGCGTTGAAATTTTTCTATGAAAAACATTTTCTGCACTGTTATTATTCAGACCCTGAAGCAGAAGCAAAAACTCTTTATCCCTATTTTGTTGCGGGTCATAACTGTGCTGTGCTTTTCAATGAGAAAAACGGAATTTTCATTGACGATGAAGATGCAACTGAGGATATCAGAAAAAGAGCAGAGAAGATGCTTGGTGAATGTATTCAGCTTGGTGATCATCTGCCGGATATATTTGATCTTAAGGATACCTATGTGGCGGCTGTTATGAACGGTGCTGAAATTTACGAGATTTGTCCTATTCCTTGTCTTATGTGCTATACAGACCTGGATTTCTTTTATGCAATCAGTAAGCCCGATCTTCCAAACAGGGAATTTCTTGTAAACGTTGCAAATGAGCACTATTCAAATATCAGAAATACCATAAAGTATAACCAGTATATGACTGTTGAAGGCCTTGATTTTCTTTTTAAAGAGAGAGAATGTCTGGAGATGCCTGCTGAATATGCTGACAGAATTCCTAAGGAAACTTTGAAAAAGCTTTATGAAAGACTTTATGAAGCTGTAAAAACAAACGATGCACGCATTCTTGACACCAAAAAGCTGAATGTCCCCACAAATCTTCAGATTGAAATTACTGCAAACGGAGCGCTTGTGTACGGGTACATTTTCCACGAGGGCGAAAACACAGAAAAGCCCTTCCTTGTTGTGGTGGATGACAAATCACTTGTTGAAAGCTTCAGAAGCTTTTTCGATTATCTTGATCGCGGTGACTTTATTTATCCTAAAGAGGTTGCACTGAGTTATATCAGTAACCGTATTGTTTCCCTTGATTATTGATTATCGGGAATAATGTTTTATGTTGCTGAAGTGTTGCATTAAAAAATCTTTTTGTGAAGCAATTGAAAAAATAAATCATATATATTAGAATGATATAAACCGCCGGAGTTTTATAATCAGCTTTTTCACACCTTCTGATTTTCTGGCGGAACACCCAAAAAACAACATCTCTCAGCTTTTGCCGAGAGATGTTTTCTTATTATTTTACAACTCTGATTTTATCAATTCCGTAGTACGCAAATGCCTTTGCGGTTTTTTCTGTAATAATTTCACCGCTTACTGCAACGGGAATTGCAGGAGGGCAGGAAACTGTCGGTGTTGCACAAATTCTTCCTACGCACTCACTTACGGAAATTGTTTCTGAAGGTGAAAAAATTGCTTTTCTTATGGAAAGCACCTGCCTTGGTGTGTTTTCCGTTTCAGGAATTTCCGTTTCAAGCGCTTCTCTTGCTTCTATAAAAGAGAAGGCTTTTTTTATTTTTTCAAAATCACTGTCGTCTGTTTGGGCCGAAAACATCATTACAAGATAGTTGCGGTCATAAAACTCGCAGTAAATGTTGTAGCTTTTCAGAATTTCTGAAAGTTCATATCCTGTATAGCCGTAAGAAAGAGGAAATACGGTTATTTTGAGCTTTTCGTTTCCTTCAAGTGTAAATCCGCGACGGGTTAAAAAGTCCTTTAAATCCTCGGCTTTTCTAAAAGCTCTGAGCAAATTGCTTTTGTAGTCAGTAGCGAGATAAGTGTTGCATAAATCGAGGGACTGAAGAATCAGATAAGACGGACTTGTTGAAGCGAAAAGTGAAAGTGCCGTGCGTGCGTTTTCATAAAAGCTTTCAGGTGCATTTTCAGAAATATGAAGATAAGCACCGCCCGTAAGCACGGGAAGAGTTTTATGAGCGGAATCGCAGCACATTGAAGCACCAAGCCTTATAGGGTGCTGATTTTCAGGAAGAAAATTAAGATAGGCACCGTGAGCATTATCTACAATAAGAGGCACATCATAGCAGTTACACACCTTGCTTATGCTCTCTATATCGAGCATATTACCGAGGTAGTCGGGAGAGGTGAGATAAACCGCTGCAGGCTTTTGCTCTGATTCTGAAAGAGCTTTTTTTACATCTTCAGCAGTTATTCTGCAAGAGCAGAGATGTGCGGAGC
>JAFOXT010000104.1 GCA_017425745.1 Clostridia bacterium
AAAATATTATGGCAGGAAAATCAAAAAAACGCAGAAAAAGATTAGGCAGATCCATTTCACTGGTTATCATTATTGCACTTGTAATTACAGGCATCAACCTTATGGCAGTCAACAAGCTTATCAAACAGGGTAACGGCTACAATCAAGTTGAAATTGAAAATCAGCTTACTCCCGAAAAGGACGAAAACGGCAATTGGGTATTTACAACAGACAGAGAATTCAAGGTTATGCATCTGACAGATATTCATATAGGCGGTGGATTTATGTCTAAAGATGTAGATGAAAAAGCGCTGAATGCTGTTGCTGCAATGGTTACAAAAGAAAAGCCTGACCTTGTAATTGCTACCGGTGATATTGCTTTCCCTGTGCCCTACACTGCAGGCACATTCAACAATCAAAGCGGTGCAAAGGCTTTTGCTAACCTTATGGAAAGTCTCGGAGTTTATTGGGACGTTACCTTCGGCAACCACGACGCTGAGGCTTACTCATATTTTGACAGAGATGCAATGGGCAGATTCTATGAAGATGAAGACTACAAATACTGCTTATTCCAGGCAGGCCCGAAGGATGTTGACGGTTCAGGCAACCACGTAATTGAAATTAAAAACACCAAAGGTATTATCACTCAGGCTTTGATTTTAATCGACTCTCAGGCTTATATAAAGAACAACATTATCGAAAGCATCAAGGGTACATACGACAACATACATCAGAATCAGGTTGACTGGTATGAAGCAGAAATTCTCAGAATGAATGCTGAAAATGAAAATATTGATAAAAAATCCGCTCCTGTAAAATCTCTTGCCTTCTTCCATATTCCTCTTGTTGAAATGCTTGACGGCTGGAACGAATTTTCAGGCAACAACTACAAGGATACTGATGATTTCAGATTCATTGACGGTGTCATGGGTGAAGGCGGCAAGCTTGTTTACTGCGGTCTCGGAGAAGACAATCTTTTTGAAAAAATGCTTGAGCTTGACTCCACAAAAGCAATGTTCAACGGTCACGACCACCTTAACAACACCACATTTGAGTATAAAGGCATTCAGTTCAGCTACGGGTACAGCATTGACTATTTTGCATATTCAGGCATTGATAAGCTTGGCTCACAGCGTGGCTGCACAATGATTACCTGTAATCCTGACACAACATTTACAATTGATAAATACAACTATTACAGCGACAGATATGAGCTTGACGGCTTCACCCGTGAAGAAGTTACTATGCAGTTTGAAGATGTAACATATCAGAATATAACTCAATAAAACACTGTTTTAATCATCGGCTATTGTTTCTTAGCCGATGATTTTTTCATCACAATTGAATTTACACAATTTTCATAATCCCTTGTGTGATTTTGGATTTTTACATTTTATACCGATGTTCTTCTTGAATATATTCCAAAAGGCAAATGCAGTCAGGAAAAAATTCTCGAAACTCTTGAATGTATCAACAGAAATACAATAAGATTGGAAAATTTCGTCAACCGTATCAGTGATATGCAAAAGCTTGATGAAATGAAAATCTGTAAAGAAGAAACAGATATTCAGGAGCTTTTCGAATTTTTAAGAGAAAGCGCTATGATGATCTGTAAGGACAAAAAGCTTGTTTTCACAAAGGAAAGCAACTGCAAAACTGCTGTCACTGACGGTGCTGTGCTTGAGCAGATAATTACAAATCTTGTTTCAAATGCTGTGCGTTATGCAAAAAACGAAGTGTCACTTAACTGCAGATGTATTGACGGGCACTTGTTTATAAGTGTTTCAGATGACGGAAACGGCTTTACTGATGAAGCACTCAAGCACGCAGCAGAGCCCTATTTCACTGAAGAAGATAAAAATAACGGCATTCATTACGGTCTCGGTCTTGCAATATGCACTGAACTTTGTGAAAAGCTTGGCGTAAAAATGAGTTTCGGTAACAATAACGGAGCAATCGTAACAGTTGAAATATAAAAAATAATTTGACACTCCTTTATTAATGTGTATAATAGTTTTATGTTTAAAAAGGAGGAATTTTATATGATTAAAGAAAAACTCACTAAAAAAACCTGGTTTACCATGTGTCTGTTCAGCTTCATGGGCGGTATTGCGTGGAATATTGAAAACATGTATTTCAATACCTTCCTTTATAACTCCGTTTATGCAAGTGCTTCAGCAGAAGCTATGGCAGGCTCAATGGCACCCACAACCGCAATCAGCCGTATGGTTGCTCTTTCAGCTATAGCCGCAGTGCTCACTACCTTTGTTATGGGTACTCTCAGTGATAAGATGAAAAACCGCAAGTTTTTCATTTCCGTCGGTTATCTTCTCTGGGGTCTTGTTACTGCAATGTTCGGCTTTATTACAAAAGATAACATTTCATCACTTTTCGGTATTACCGATGAAGCAAAAATTCTTACTTCAACAGTATGGGTTGTAATTATCATGGATATAATTATGACTTATATGGGTTCAACAAGTAACGATGCTGCATTCAACGCCTGGGTAACCGATATTTCAACACCAAAAATCAGACCGACTATTGAAACAGTATTCACTTTTGTAGGCTTCCTTTCAATGGTTGCTGTTATGGGCGTAGGCAGTCTTGCTCAGTCAGGTGCTGTTTCATATCAGAATTTCTTCCTTGTTCTCGGTCTTATTGTTGCCCTTTGCGGCTTTGCAGGTCTTTTCCTTATTAAAAATCCTGAAAAGAAATCAACCGAAAACGAATTTTCCTCAAGCTATTGGGCTGACCTTTTCTACGGCTTCAGACCTTCAGTTATCAAGGAGAACTCAAGACTTTACCTTACACTTCTTGCTGTAGGCTTTACAAGCGTTTCATATCAGGTATTCTTCCCCTACCTTCTCGTTTATCTTCAGTATGTTGTAATTCCCGATAACGGAGACAACCTTCTTGCACCGAGCGTTATTGCAACCTTTGTTGTTATGCTTGCTATTCTCATCGGCGGCATGATTTTCCTT
>JAFOXT010000105.1 GCA_017425745.1 Clostridia bacterium
ACATATTTAATAAAACACATTGACAAAAATAAAAAAGTGTGTATAATATAGTAGTGCTTTGAAGCACAGACATATAGGGGTATAGCTCAGTTGGTAGAGCAGCGGTCTCCAAAACCGCGTGCCGAGGGTTCGAGCCCTTCTGCCCCTGCCATAGAAAAGTCCGAAAAACCTTGATTTTACAAGGGTTTCGGACTTTTTTCATACCTAAAATCAATTTTGCTTAAATCGCAATTTACCGTAAAATATCGCACATTTTCGAGTACTATATGTCCCCCGATATGTCCCCCGCAAAAGACCGCGAGTCCTGTTGTTATAAGGGGTTTTGAGCTTTGGGTTAATTGAAAATATAGCATTTTTTAGGGTGTTTTTTACCGCGTGCCGTAATTTTGATGTTTTTAACACTTGTTTTATTGATATTTATAACGTAAAAAAATAGAGCAGAATGGCAATGAAATCATTCTGCTCTTAATCATTTATGAAACTAAAGTTTCCTTTATAAATTTATCCTGCAGTATAGCTGCATTGGTTTTGGTAGCGTCATCAACATGCGTGTAAATATTTGCCGTAACACCGTACTCACTGTGTCCCATAAGCTCCTGCGCTGTTTTAATATCAACGCCTGACCATTGAAGCATAGAACAATAAGTGTGACGGAGCTGATGAGCAGTAAACTCTTCAAAGCATTCATCCGCAAAGCAGAGGCTATTCTCATCTGCACCGTCAGCCACTCTTAACGCTTCCATATAGCTCTCAAAAAGGCGCTTCCACGCTGTTTCCGTCATTCTTCCACCGTAAACCTTCTGAACGACATAGGAGCCCTTAGAATGCTTTTTAGCTTCGAGAAGTAAATTGTAAAGAAAATCATTCATTGGAATTTTCCTCATACCGGCTTTAGTTTTAGTTTCCTTCAATTCGCACTGTTTGAAATCATAAGATTTATTAACATTGATAATTTTGTTCTTGAAATCAATATCAAACCAAGTCAGAGCCGTAAGTTCACCTCGTCTGAGACCTGCGAGAAGCATTATGCAAGCAGGAAGCTTTGCTCTGTGTTCAGTGGTTAGAATTAACTGAATGGTATGCTTATTTATAGCGGTACGGGTTTTGGTGACTGAATTTTTAGGAATTTTCAAATCATCGCAGGGATTACAGAAATTATAGGCTCTCTCTTTTCTTGCAAATTCAAAGACATTAGCAAGAACTCTGATATATCTTTGAATTGTTTTCTTCGCCGTAGTTTTGCCTGTTGACGGATTCTTCTTATATAATTCGTTTATGGCGGGTTGAATGTGAGAAGGAAGAATATCATTGAGCTTTGTTTTTGCAAGAAGTCCGCCTTTATAATCTATAAAGTATTGCAGTCTTGCTTTCAGAGTTTTATATTCTGACTCTTTGATATTATCACACATTACCTCACTTTCTATTGTTTCAAGATAATGATTTACCCACTTTATAAGGGTATCATTATTTTTCAGAATGTTAAGACCGCTGTCTATTGCGTTCTTGTATTCTCGTACTCTTTTCTCAAGCTCTTTCTCTGTCTGAGCCTTGAGCTTTTTGTATTTGGGTTTTCCGTTAGCATCTGTACCTATATAAAGTCGGGTACAAAAGCTGTTTTTTTCTACATAAATCTTATTCATTTCGTCCTCCTGAAAAAGTATTTGAGGGATGCTTTCGCACCCCTCACGTCAATATTACTGTTTAACATCATTATCATCAAATGTGCCGAGTCCCATTTTGAGAAAATCATCCTGACTGACACGCCATTCTCTTCCGATTTTTCGAGCCTTGATTGTACCTTTCTGACAGTATTTCTTTAACGTCTCATAATTAAATCCCGTCAGACCTGCCACCATCTCCAAAGTAAGCAGATAAGGTAAACCGTCAAGGCTTGAAATATAATTTCTTTTAATTGTATTAATCTTCAATAAACATCACCTCCTTATCGTGAATCCCTGTCTCTTTGACGGAGCAGGTATCTGTAATAATGCTCGCAGGCTTTCAGCACAAAATCTTCAAAGTCTTTGTCCTTAACCTTAGGTGCAACCTTCTGTAATCTTTCCATAGAAACCTTGAACATAGGCTTCTGATTTGCTTTGTCCTCCTGCATTATGGTTTCAATGCTTTCATCAGAAAGCTCACCCGCCTGACTTAACTTTTTGAAACGGACTGCCTGAGAAAGTGAGGGTGTTCTGTCTTCTTCCTCAATCGTACCGAGAAGAGAATACTGTTCTTCATCGGAGAGATACGAAAGCTCAACAGCGGGTGTAAGAGCAATTTTCTCTTCATCAACAAGCTCAAGCAGTTCAGGTATAAGATTTGTAAGACGAATATACCGCCTTACCTGTGTTTTACTGTCATCAGATTTATTTGCAATAAGCTCTGCTGATTCCAACTTCCGACCAACTTGGTCGGAAGTTAAGTCTGTCCTTTCACCTTGCCTTTTAATAGCTTCAAGCTTCAACTTATAAGCAAATGCCTTCTCCGACGGGAGAATATGCTCCCTATAAAGATTACTGTCAACGAGCATAATTGCAGCTTCGTCACGGGTGACGGCATAAATAAAAGCAGGGACTTCTTTCATCCCTGCTTTGACTGTTGCGTGTAAGCGACGGTGTCCGCTTATCACCTCATATTCATCTGTGCTTTCAATAGGACGGATAATTATAGGAGTAAGAATGCCTTGCTCCTGAATACTGTATATAAGAGTATTCATTTCATCGTTATCCAAAACCTTATACGGATTTCCCTCAAAGGGATGAATTTTTGATACCGGAATGTTTA
>JAFOXT010000106.1 GCA_017425745.1 Clostridia bacterium
GAAGGAATCAGGCTTTGAAAGCAAAGGGAAAGACCGTTTTTTACACCATCAGCTGCAATTGAGGGATATCTGACAAGCAGAAAAATAAAAGTAAAAAGCAGATATAACAATAACATATATTTGTATCTGATGACATTGTTAATTTTCAAAAGACATTTAAAATGTTTCATAAGCACCCTCTTTTGCCGTCATTTATAAATTATACATTACATAGAATTATACTGATTGGAGTGAGAAAAAATGACTAAAGCTTTTAAAGATAAAATAAGCAATATAGCGCCTGAGGAGTTACCAGAGCTTATAATGCCTCACATAGAGCTTTGTGCAAATAAAAGAGCAGTTATTGAGGGATGCAGAGGAATCCTCAGCTACAGCAATGAGCTGATAAGTCTTAACTGCAAAAATATGACTGTCACCTTTTCAGGCGAGGATTTGAGCTTATGTGAGCTTTGTGAAGGTAAGGTGACGGTAAAAGGAAAAATCAGTGACATAAATCTTCTTTCGTGAGGTATATCTATGAATCCGATTTATATATTACGGTATATTAAAGGATATGTGACCTTCACAGCAAAAGGTGGCTTTACAGAAAGATTTATAAATCTATGTTCAATTAACGGAATTCTTTTATGGGACACTTCTTATTCTGATAATATACTCCGCTCAAAATGTCAGATTAAAAGCATAAGTAAGCTGAGAAAAGCAGCGAAAAATTCCGGAGTTATATTGCGTTTTACGGATTCATACGGCTTATATAATGACCTTAAAAAGCAAAAGGACAGGTTGGGGCTTCTTATAGGAGCAGTTTTCTTTGTAGTGTTTTATACTTTGATGAGTTGTTTTGTTTGGACCATAGACGTAAGCGGCAATAACACTATTCCTTATGATGAAATTATCGAAAAAGCAGATTTATGCGGACTTCACATAGGTACCTTCAAGCCTTTATTTGATGAAACAGCTGCAGCAAATTTGCTTTCATCAGACAGTAACGGAGAAATATCCTGGTGCGCATTCAATATAAAAGGCAGCCGCGCACTCATTGAAATCCGTGAACAAAAAGCTTCACTAAAAGATGATAACATTATAGAGCCTTGCAACATAATAAGTGATAGCGACGGAATTATACTGTCTATAGAGGTTTATGAGGGCGTAGGTGAAGTAAACGAAGGTGAAGCAGTAAATGAAGGCGATTTACTTATTAATGGGGTTAACGATAACGAAGATTATTCAATTTTATTTGTTGAAGCAGACGGTAAAATTACTGCTGAAACTGATAAATCGTTCGGATTAAGATTTAACAAATCTGCATTATGCAGGAAAATAACCTCTTCAGATGACAGATTAATTTTTAATGTGTTTTCTATAAGCCTGCCCACTGAAGCAATTCACAGAAATAATTTTTCCTCCTTCAGCCATTGTGTGAATCTTGATTTTAATGATGTGGTATTACCTGTATCCGTTACAGTAGAAACAGCTTTTGAAACTGAAGAAGCAAAGAGAAGTGAAACTGAATTAACGCTTTCTTCTGTTGAAAAATACTCATATGAAGCAAGAAAGTTCAACTCAAACAGTATTATGCTTACTGAAAATCCCGTAATTTATATCAGCGACAGCGAAATAATTATTGAAAATCAATGGAAAACAATATCGTTTATAGGTGAAAAACAAAAAATTTCTATTGAAAACTAAAAAAAATCTTGCAAAAGTATTCACTTTTTTGATATAATGTGCTAAAATTTACAAGATAATGGCTAAACTTATGTATAAAGTGTCAAAGTCATACCCATATAAATCAAATGAGGTGTAATTTTTTGGTTGAACAAACATTGAGCATTGAACGAATGGAGCATGCAGTCAGCCTTTTCGGCTCCTTCGATGAAAATATAAAACTTATCGAAAAAGAGTTTTCTGTTTCTATACTTACAAGAGGCAGTGAAATTAAAATTCAAGGTGATGAAGAAAACGCAGACAAAGCAAAAAGAGTTCTTGAAAAGCTTCTTTACCTTCTTAACAAAGGAGAAACACTTTCAGAACAGAATATACGCTATGTTATCACCCTTGTTAAAGAAGGAAACGAGGATAAGCTTTCTTCAATAAGCAGCGATTGTATTTGCATCAGCGCTAAGGGTAAGCCTATCAAGCCTAAAACTCTCGGTCAGAAAAACTACATCGATAAAATTAAAAATAACACCATAGTAATCGGTGTCGGCCCTGCCGGTACAGGTAAAACCTACCTTGCAGTTGCAATGGCGGTAAGTGCCTTCAGAGCAAAGCAGGTTAACAGAATTATCCTTACCCGACCTGCCGTTGAAGCAGGCGAAAAGCTGGGCTTTCTTCCCGGTGACTTACAGCAGAAGGTTGACCCCTACCTCAGACCGCTCTATGATGCTCTCTGGGATATGCTCGGTGCAGAAAATTTTCAGAAATATCAGGAAAGAGGAAATATCGAGGTTGCTCCCCTTGCATATATGCGAGGAAGAACTCTTGATGACAGCTTCATAATTCTTGACGAAGCCCAGAACACTACACCTGAGCAGATGAAAATGTTCCTCACCCGTCTCGGCTTCGGATCAAAGATTGTTGTTACAGGTGACATAACACAGATAGACCTTCCTGACGGTAAAAAATCGGGTCTTGTTGAAGTAATTAAAATTCTCAAAAATGTTGATGACATTGAAACTGTAAAATTCTCTGAAAAAGATGTTGTAAGACACAAGCTTGTTCAGGATATTATAAAAGCCTACGATAAATATGAGGAGGTTAAAAGAAGAAAATGAAAGACAGAATTAAGGTAATTATTACAAACAATCAGAAAACTGTCAGAGTCCCCACAGGTGTGCGTATGCTTATCAGACGTTGCTGTAATGCCGTGCTTATCAGCGAAGATTTCAAGGGCTCTGCGGAAATAAGCGTTACAATTGTTGACAACAGTGAAATACACGAGCTTAACCTTAAGCACAGAAGCATTGACAGACCTACTGATGTACTCTCCTTCCCTCTTGGTGTTGACGGTGTTTATGATATCAATAACGATACAGGTGCTCAGATGCTCGGTGATATTGTTATTTCAATAGAAAAGGCTATGGAGCAGGCCGAGCTTTACGGACACAGCCTTGACAGAGAAATTGCTTTTCTTACAGTTCATTCAATGCTTCACCTTCTCGGTTACGACCATGAACCCGGTGGCCTTGAGCTTGTAAGAATGAGAGAAAGAGAAGAATCTGTTCTCACTCAGCTTGGTCTTGTAAGAAGCGGAAGCTACTACACAATGGAATAATTGAAATGAACGAATATAAAAAACTATTCAGAAGCTTTATATACGCCTTTGAAGGTATCGGTTATGTAATAAAGAACGAAAGAAATTTCCGTATTCACCTTTCATGTATTATCTATATGTTTTCCATCTTGCTTTTCAGCGATTGGTTCACTCTTTCAAGAACCGACTATGCAGTATTACTTGTTGTATCAGCTGTTGTTCTCAGTCTTGAAATTGTCAATACAGCGGTGGAAAATGCCGTAAATCTTTACGGTGAGAAATATACCAAATTTGGAAAAATCGCAAAAGATGCAGGTGCAGGTGCCGTTCTGATTGCCGCAATTTTTGCTGTGCTTACAGGCATTGCAATTCTGTTTCAGCCGGATGCATTTATTAATATGTTTATGTATTTTAAATCCCATCCTGCAATGCTTATCTTATTGCTTCTTTCCATAATTCCTATGACTTTGTTTATCTTCTGGGGCAATCCGTTCAGAAAAAGGAAATAATTATGATTAAACAGTTCAGCAGAACAGAGATGTTAATCGGTAAAAACGCTTTAGCAACCCTAAAAAAATCAAGGGTTGCTGTTTTTGGTGCAGGCGGTGTAGGCGGTTATGTTATAGAGGCTCTTGCGCGAAGCGGTGTAGGTGCAATTGATATAATTGATAATGACACCGTAAGTGAAAGCAATATAAACAGACAGATAATAGCACTAAGGTCAACAATTGGCTTACTTAAAACCGAAGTAGTAAAAAAGAGAGTTGAAGATATTAACCCCGAATGTAAGGTAACAGTTTATGAAACCTTTGTTCTGCCCGAAAATATTGATACCTTTGATTTCAGCAAATATGATTATGTTGTTGATGCAATTGACACTGTTTCAGGCAAGCTTGCAATAATCGAAAAAGCCTATAACGAAGGTGTTCCCGTAATATCTTCAATGGGAACAGGAAATAAGCTTGACCCGACAAAATTTTCTGTTACAGATATCAGCAAAACAAGTGTCTGTCCCCTTGCTAGGGTTATGAGATATGAGCTGAAAAAACGCGGTATAAAAAAGCTGAAGGTGCTTTTCTCTACTGAAGAGCCTATAAAGCCCAATACAGAAAAGGATGAAAGAGGTAAAGTTCCGCCGGGAAGCATCTCGTTTGTACCATCTGTTGCAGGCTTGATAATCGGCGGTGGAGTAATCAAAGATCTTATAAAAAAATAAAGGAGTGGTTAAAATGCTTGAAAAAGTAACACTTCCCTCTTACACAAAAGGCGAAGAAATTTTTAACGGCATATCACACGGTGTAGGAATTTTGTTTGCTATTTTTGCAACTGTGTTCTATTCAGTTAACGCTGATGAAACACATGAACTTGCAGGTGCATTAGTTTTTACTTTATCAGCAATGTTTCTCTATCTGTCATCTACTCTTTATCATGCTATCACAAAAGAAAATATTAAAAAGGTTTTCCGGCTTATCGACCATTCTGTAATCTTCATTATGATTACAGGTACGGTTACAGCACTTAATATTATTACAATTTATCCTGTAAACAAATTTCTTTCAACGCTCGGTACAGTTGTAAGTCTTGTTGTTACAATAACAGGCATTATTCTTACCTTTGTTGACCAAGAAAGATTCAAAAACCTGCAGATGATTCTTTATGTCGCAATTTCATGTATACCTATTTTTGGTGCGAAAACACTTTTTGACACAAATGAATCGGCTTTCCTTATTACAGTTTTACTTGCTGTCGGCGGTGTGGTCTACGGCATAGGAATGGTCTTATACATAATCAGCAAGAAAAAGAACATAAAATATTTCCACAGTGTTTTCCATCTGTTTGTACTGGCAGGAACTTTAATTCATTTTTTCGCGATAAATGTAGCAATATAAAATAATGGTACAGAGCAAATCTGTACCATCAGACTGTCGATAAACGCACAAGAACAACAATCTCCTTAGTAAAGAGATAAAACGTAATATAATTGATTTAAAATCAATAGAAAGAAAATCGTACAAAGCATCGAGCCTTGTACGATTTTGACATTGTTTTGACCTTTTTTTACCCTCTCGGA
>JAFOXT010000107.1 GCA_017425745.1 Clostridia bacterium
AGGAAAAATCAACTATAATTGTTCCTAAGCTTGGTCATACAGAACAGCTTATCTATTCAGCTGCAACATGTACAAGTGAAGGCAGTGCTTCAATCTACTGTGATGTTTGTAAGACAACTCTCAGCACTGAAAAAATCCCTGTGCTCAACCATGTATGGGGCAAAGAAGTAATTACTCAGCCTACTTGCAGTTCAACAGGTTCAGTTGTATTCAAATGTGGCGGAGCAAACTGTACTGAAACAAAGACAGTTACAATTCCTGAGAATGAAAATGCTCATAAGCTTACAATGGATGCAAAACTTGCTACATGTAAGGAGGCAGGTTATGTAAAAGTAACTTGTACAAATGAAGGTTGCAAATATGAAAACGAGACAACTATTCCTGCACTTGGTCACAACTATGGTGAATGGGATAAGACAACAAATCCTGCAACAAATGACGTAGACGGTACATGGACACGTAAATGTGCAACCTGTAACGATGTTGAAACACTCACTATTCCCAAGGGCAATCATAACCTTGTTCAGGCTTCATATGATGCTCCCACATGTACTGATACAGGTTCAGTGGTTTACAAGTGTACAAACCACACAAACTGCTCAATTGCAGTAACAGTTGAACTTGCAAAGATTCAGCACACACTTATAGTTGAAAAAGAAGATGCTTCTTGTACAAATATAGGTCGTGTTAAGGTTTATTGTAAAAAGTGTAATTATGACAAGGCTTTTGAAATGACAATCGGTAAGCTTGCTCATAATTACGAAGAAACAGAAACAAAGGCTACATGTACTCAGGCAGGTTACACAACATTTACATGTAAAGTTTGCGGTGATACATATAAGAGATTCGACAGCAATCCATTACCGCATTCATACGCAACCAAGGTAACAGAACCCACATGTACAACAGCAGGCTACACAACATATAAATGTTCAGTTTGTGGTCAGGGTTATACAAGTGATTTCGTTGAAGCAAATGGTCATAAGTATAACGAAGGTGAAAAGACAGACGCAACCTGTACAACAGCAGGCAAAATCGTCTATACTTGTACAGAGAAAAATTGCGGACATAGCTATGAAGTAACACTTTCAATGCTTAATCACGAGTATGATGTAGAAAATATTGTTGATCCTACATGCACAGCAAACGGTTATACAACTTATAAGTGTAAAAATTGTAATTCAAGTTATGTAGTTATCGGTGATCCTGCAAAGACTCACAACTACAGCACTGTTGTTTCTTCAACAGCAACCTGTACAGCAGGCGGAACCTTAACACTTAAGTGCGCTGACTGCGAACATACTATGGAAACAGCAGTACCTGCACTTGGTCACAATTATGTTGAAAATATTAAGAGAGCAACAGACGCAACCTGCGCAGCAGCCGCAACGAAGACATTTGAGTGTGATCATAGCAATTGCAATGCTGAATACACAGTTTCAGTTGGCTCAAAGACAGATGCTCACGATTGGAATGATTGGTTCACAGTAAAAGAGGCAGATTATACATCAATCGGCTACAAAACAAGAACCTGTAAGGATTGCGGTAAGCTCGAGGTTGAGACAATCAACGCAACAGGTGCGCACGACCTTCAGGAAGTTAAGAGAGATGAACCTACCTGCACTGAAAAGGGTAAAATTTACTATGAATGCAAGTCACATAGCGATTGCGGTATAAAGAACGAGGTTGAAATTCCTGCACTCGGTCATGATGAAAAGCTTTCATACAAGGCAGCTACTTGCACAGAGGCAGGCTTTACAAAGATAATTTGTAATGTTAAGGGTTGTGATTATGAAGCAGAAGCAACAACAATTCCCGCTCTCGGTCATGCATGGAATGACGAAGCTGCTACTATTGTAAATGCAACATGTAAGAGTGAAGGTTCAGTTTCACTCAGTTGTAAGAACTGTAATAAAACAACTGAAGTAGTTATTCCTGTAAATGCAGATGCACATAAGACAGTGGTTACAACAAATAAAGCAACCTGCACAGAAGCCGGTTCAGTTGTAACAAGCTGTGAGCTTTGCAAGGATGAGCTTCTTACAACAACACTTACTGCACTTGGTCACGATTGGGGAGCTTGGGATATCAAGCCGTCCACATATACTGCTCCCGGTTCAATGAGCCGTATATGTCAGACTTGTAAGGAACCTGAAACAGTTGAAATTCCTGCAGGCGGTCACAAGTTCAACAATGTGCCTTCATCAACTACCGCTGCAACCTGTGCAGCAGAAGGCTCAGCAACATATAAGTGTTCAGCTCACGTTCACTGTGGTGTAGAAGTTACAGTGAAGCTTTCTAAGGTTCACCATAACCTTGAAATTAATACTGTTGATGCTTCCTGCACAAACGGCGGTTCAATCACTGTATCATGTGTAAACTGCGATTATACATCAATCATTACAACAGGTATACTCGCTCATGAATATCAGGAAAACGGAACAGTTGCTGCAACCTGCACAACAGCAGGCTACACAATTATGAAGTGTAAGAACTGTGAAGCAACATATAACAGATTCGATTCACAGCCTCTCGGACATAACTTTGACGATTCAATTGCAGACAATGTAACAATCGTTGCAGCTAAGTGCGAAGAAGACGGATCAAAGACAGTTAAGTGTTCACGTAAGGATTGCAATGAAACAAAGGTTACAGTGATTCCTGCAACAGGTCATAAGTACGAAAATGAAAAATCAAGCGTTACAACAGCTCCCACTTGCACAGAAATGGGTTACACAACCTATACCTGTGATGTATGTAAGGTATCTTACACAACAAACTTTGTAAAACCGAAGGGTCACGATTGGGGCGATTGGATGGTTGCTTCAGGTGCAGACGGCGACGTAATCAAGAGAGTTTGTAAGACAGATGCAAATCATACAGAACAGTATAATATTCCTTCGGGCGGTCACAGCTTTGACACAACAAAACCTGCTGCTACAGTTCAGGGCACATGTCAGGCTGAAGGCTCAATGAAATTCAACTGTACTGCTCATGAAAATTGCGGTGTTACAATTACCGTTAATACCGGTTTTGGTTCACATAACTGGTCACAGTGGGAAATCAAAGCTGCAACTAATGAAGCAGACGGCTCATGGACACACAAGTGTCTTACATCAGGCTGTAATGAAAGTGAAACACTTGTAATTCCAAGAGGTCACTATCTTGCAGAGGATAGTAAGCAGTACGTTAAGCCTGAATGTAATAAAGTTGGTCAGCGAGTTTACACATGTACAGCTCACGACAACTGCACAGTTAAAATTGTAGTTGTTCTTGAAATGACACAGCATACAATTGTAACAGTAAATGAAGCTGCTACTTGTCAGAATGATGGCTTAATCAAGACATACTGTGAAAAGTGCGGAAAGGTATTCTCAGACATTACTCTGAAAAAGGTTCCTCACGATTACGACAAGAACAAAGACGGTAAGCTTGATACTGCTGATGCAGTATATACAGCACCCGTACAGAATGCAGACGGCACATGGACACCCGGTTATTACACATTCACTTGTCAGACAGCCGGATGTGAAGACACAAAGGTTGAAGGCGATTCAACAAGCTACGAGGTAAGCTTCTTCGACGGTAACGGAGATCTGGTTGCAACAACAATAGTTCTCTCAGGTCTCAGCGCAACTGCTCCCGCAGAAACACCTGTAAAGGATGCTGACGGAAATTACCATTACACCTTCAGCGGTTGGGACAGAGATTTCAGCAAGATTGAAAAGGATCTTGACGTATACGCAACCTTTGAAAAGGAAGCACACTTCGGCGGCGAAGCTACATGTAATACAAAGGCTATCTGTGATAAATGTAATAAGGCTTACGGTAATATTGACGAAAGCAAGCACATAATCGTAACAAAATCAAAGTCAGCTTCCTGCGAAGCAGACGGCTGGGTTGAATATTACTGTACAAGCGAAGGCTGTGAATACAACTACAGCACCGGAAAATATCTCAAGAAGGAAACAATCGGTGCATCAGGACACGTTTACGGTCAGTGGAAGGTTGTACAGAACGGCACTTGCGAAATTCCTCAGATTCAGCAGAGAAAATGTATTAACTATGGCTGTAACAAGGTTGAAGAAAAGCTTTCACAGTCAACTCATACATGGCTCCTTGAACCCAGAATCGAACCTACATGTTCATCAGTAGGTTATACTGAATTCAAGTATTGCGTAACATGTAACCTTCAGATTGACCGTGTTGAAATTCCGAAGATTGACCACAGAGATCTTGACGGTAACGGTTACTGCGATTACTGCGGAACAAGCAAGGGTACACCTAAGTGTAGCTGTATGTGCCACAGCACAGGTATTATGAAATTCTTCTATAAAATTGTAAGATTCTTCTGGATGATTACAAAGAGTTCACGTTCATGTAGCTGCGGTGCAGTGCACTATTAAAAATCAAATCAAAAAGGCTGTCACGAAAGTGGCAGCCTTTGCTTTTGCCTATAGACAATGTGTACATATTATCAGCGATTTAATTAGTTAAATCGACAGTTGAAATAATTGTGAATTTTGTGTTACAACAAACCTGTATAATTATAATTACATAATTGCATTTTTGCGGTTATGTGACTGGAGGTTAGAATATGAAAAACAAGAGATTTAAAAAAGCATTATCTGTATTTTTATCAATACTGATGCTTATGTCCTGCTGGGTGTGGGTTGCTCCCACAGATGCATCAGCGGCAGGAAACTATTATGTCAGAGTTTATCTGAACATATATGACGGTGCAAACAGCGACGGATATGGAAAAGCATATTCTGTTGTAGACGACATTAACAGTGAGTTCTACGGTAAACCCAATGAATACAAGTGGGATTACGGTAGCTCATGGAATGTTTTCGATAACTCAGACGGTTACGACGGCGAAGTTAATATGGCGGGCTTTACTCTTTTTTATGATAACGACAAGAAGTATAAAGCTTATGATCTGTCTGCTGATCTTGTTGCTGCAACAACAACCTTAGGTAACAACTGGACCAGCATGGATGATCTTACTCTTGAAAACTTTGCTGCATGGCCAAATAAAGTTGAAAAGGTATACTCGTTTGAACTTGATTCAATACCTTCATCACTTTTCTGGATCAATGACGAAAACAATGCAGTTAACGGTGAAACATCTTTCGGTATACATAAAATTACTGTAGCTGAAAGCTCAACTTCTCAGGAGCATATTCTCTGGACAGGACTTTCAGGCTCAGAATCATATTATGAGTGTTACTATGGTACAATTACGCCTACAGGTCTTATTACCCCTTGGGATGATTGTCCCGGAGAAGATACAAAAACTTTCTATAAGGATTACACAACATCAGCTGTTGGTACTTGGATTGACCCGTTCAATGCCGGCGATTATAATGTATATCCTGTAAACAACTATCTCAGCGGTGGTGTGTCAGCAACATTTACAGTTGGCAGTAACGGCTCACAGACAAATATTGATTACATTGAGCTTGGTAATACAAATAACTATTATATTAATTTTACAAACCACTCAACACAGACTGCAACGATTACTGCACTTAATAGTAGTAATTTGGTAAACAGTTACAGTAACAACCTTACAATAGCTCCGGGAGAAACAAAGTCATTTACACTCAAAAAAGCTTCAATGAGCGGTGATGGTAATTACTATAATTTCTGCTTTAAATATACACTTAATAATGTATTTGAGAAAAACGGAACAACTCCTGTAGAATTTTATCAGGCAGCGTATATCGGTACTTGGAATACTTCTGATGATTCTAGTGTGATAGGACCACCGACAACTTCAGAGGCTAACTCAGGTTTTACTGTTTATAACGGAGCAGATATGGACTTTATGAGTCAGTTTATGGCTGATACAGGTATCTTCGAAACAGTTTCAACTACAGGTAACAGAACAAGTGACATTACATTTAAATATAACTACTATTTAGATAACACTGATACAAAGTATACTAACTGGAGTCAGACCGGTCTTAGAATGTATGTTAAAAAATGGACATACAATGTTACAATCTATTTCCAGCCTGATACTGATGACGGTGGTACAATGAATCTTGTCGGCGAAATCGATAACAAGGATTCAGCTTCATTAAGTATTGCAGATATGGTGTATTCATACTCTTCTGCTTCTGATTCATTTAAAATCCCAGATTCAAACAACAGACCATGGGCTCATTATAATACTCCTTGTATACCTCAGTGGAGCAGAGCTTCATCAATGGAATGGGGTACTGTAACTTCAAATACAACTGTAGCTTATTTCCGCTTCTGTGGTAATCTTTTCAAAGGAAGCACAACTTCCAGTGATCCCGGTATCATCAGATTTACTGATATGAGATGGGAATCCACCAATAACAGAGCTGCAACCTTTGATGGCGATATTAATGTATATGTATTTGATAAATCACAGCTTCGTGATTGTGTGCGTAATCTTGGTGGACTCGGTGCAAACTGGGCACCTATGAGAACACGCTTCAACGATGCAAAATGGAATGCGTATGAGTCAGCGCTTCAGACTGCAATGCAAGTTCTTGCTAACCAGAAGACAAATCAGAAGGCTGTAACAGATGCTTATAACAACCTTGTTAGTGCTTGTGAAGCTCTTAAGTCAACAGCAAATCTTGTTAATCAGGTTGCAGAAGTAACATACACAAAGCGTACAGCTGATTACAATTCAGCAGCAACAGATACAACAAACAAGTATCTTATTATGCCTATCGGTACAGAAACTGCTGTTCCTTCATATGATGCGTACAAGCACACAACATCAGGTACAGTTGTTGCTAAGCAGTCATCAAACCTCAAGACAAACTTCACTCAGTATGAAACAGGTATCAACCCCATTGATTACCGTTACTGGAAAATTGACTTCGCAGGTGTTGATAAAGCTGTTGAAGAAGCAACAGTACTTCTGAATACACCTCTTGATGCATATTCAGATAAGTATTATGAAGAGATTTTCGACGCAAGAACAGCTATATCTTATTTTGACAGAGATGCAGATACATGGACACCTACATATCAGTCAGATGTAACTGATCCTCTCAATGAACTCAACGCACTTCTTGCGCATAACAGTACAGAAGCAGGCGCACATACGTTTATTGAAGATGCAAACGGCAACTATGTAATCAAATTCGACGAAACAACACACTGGTATGAGTGTGGAGTGTGCGGATATAAATATATGCACGAAAACCATACAACATCTGCCACACCTGATAGCAATGATGAAAATTCTCACATAGTTGAATGTACATATGTTGATAACACTTCAGGCAATACTTGTGATTTTGTAATGACCGAACCTCACACCTTCACAAACCCCGAACTTGCTCGTCCTACATTTGTTGACGGTGTTTGGAAAAATGGTACATATACATACACATGTACTTGCGGTGCAACAAATACAGAACCCGCAGTAAGAGCCGATTATTCAGAACTTGAAGAAGCAATTGAGGCTCTTGAAGGAATCAAGAATGACGAAAATCTTTCCGATGAAGCAAAGACAGTTATTGCAAATACTCTCATAAAGGCTGACAATCTTGCAGATGACCTTGTAACAGCAGAACAGGGTCAGATTGATGAACTTGTTAAGGAGCTTCAGAAGGTTAAGGCTGATGCAGACGAAGCAATCAAGAACAAGGAACTCGGTGTTGAAAAAATCACAGAGGCTACCTCAGGCGTTAAGGTTCAGTTTATCGACAGCGACGGTCTTGGTACAATTGAAAACGTTCAGCTCGGTAAAGACGATGGATTCAAAATCAGAGTTGCAAACGGCAATGCTGACAGCAATATTACCATAACAAACATTCAGGGTGATGGCATTATCGAAACAGACGATCAGACTATCGAAAGCGGTAAATCAATAGACTTCGATGTTACTATGCCTACAACTGCAGGTATTCACGAGTATACAATTACATACACAATTGATGGCCTCAGCGATGCAAACGGTGATGAAGTTAAATTCACAACAAAGGCTTATCTTTATGTAAAGGATAAAGCTTATCAGCCGTATCACTATCTCCATGAAGAAACAGGTAGCATACTCGTTTGGCAGAATGCCGATATGGCTCTTGATTATTCACTTGAAGCTGCATATGGCGACTTCACAAAAAATAAGCCTGTAGGTGCTGAAAAGTTTAATGATAATATGTCTGTAAACGGTGCTTCATGGGTTTATACAACTTACGACTATGGTGAAAAATGCTTTGATACTTCATGTACCGGGGAAGCAGATTGCACTGAAAAGAGTGATGCTCATCTTGCCACCTACAACTATTATGTTGATACAAGTATTGTTAAAACTTGGGAAGATGCAGGTTTCAAAGCGGTATTTAAGGAAACATCTGAATCAAAATACAAATATGTTAACCTTAAGTATCTTCGTCTTGCTGTTAATGACGAATATCTGGATGGTATTTCAGGTGACGACAAGACATTTACAGTAGCATTTGTTCCTTCTGCTTCAGGCACAGCAGGCAACGCTTCATTAAAGTTTGCATCGACAGGCGACCTTACAATTAAGCATGTAGAAGAACCTGACAATAATGTTCTTTTGTTTGGTGAACGTGCTAAGAATGCAACAAATAATACTGCTTATGCAAACTTCTCAGGTGCAATTCCCACTTCAAGTAAATATGTAAACTATGACGGAACAAGTCCTGCAAAATTTATGTTTGCTCCTAAGCTTAGAATGATAGATGGCGGAGGCGCTGATGAAGGATCATATATGACAACGCATATATGGCTTACCTCCTATGACAAAGCAGCTCTCCGTGAAGCAGTTGCAAATGCTGAACAGACTGGCTTCAATAGTGAATACTTCGATGAAGAAAAGTACGAAGCTTACGAAAACGCTCTTAAGACAGCTAAGGAAGTTCTCGGTAAGGCTGAAACCAACCAGAGTGAAGTTGATGAAGCAACAGCAGCGCTCAATACAGCAATTGAAAACCTCAACAAGGCTGATGCTGAAGCTAAGTTTATTCTTACTGTAATTCACAGCATTCATGAAAATGCTGACAAGAACAGCAAAGCAACAAGCACAGAGTATGATTACTACCTTGTAAACGGTGACATCACTCCTGCTCAGATAGATCTTACAGATATGAAGATCAACAAGAAGAGTGATATCGCAAACCTTACAATTACAGAAGACACAGAGTATACATATTATTACTGGTACATTGATTACTC
>JAFOXT010000108.1 GCA_017425745.1 Clostridia bacterium
ATTGCTGTAAGGAAGTGACTCTGGATGCTCTGTACCCATTCGAATACGGCAAGGTCAAATCCAAGCAGACTGTCAAAAAATGCTGTCATTTTGTTTTTTCCTTTCTGTCTTCATTAATTTATATTTACCCATACGGGTTAAATATCCTTAGGATAATATTCAAACATACCCTTTTCTATGTCAAGCACACAGTACCTTCCGTCGCAGACTGCACCGGGATTAACCGCAAAAATTCCTGTAGATGCATCGCTATAAAGATTTCTCTGATGGGTGTGTCCGTAAAGGGCAAGGTTACCTCTTACAGAGGCGGTTTTATTAATCAGCTCTCTGAGGGTGCTTCTTACTCCGAAAGCATCTCCGTGACAAGCCATAATTGTCACACCGTCTATGTACTTATACGCTTCTCGGTTTTCCTGAAAGTAAAAGTCGTTGTTACCTTTAACGCAGATAAACTTCTTTTCGGGATAATGAGGCTTTACCTTTTCTATGTCACCGAGACCGTCTCCGAGGAAAAACACAATTTCCGCTTCAGATTCAGTTTCAAGGATTCTTCTGAGAAAATGCACTGCGCCGTGAGAATCGGAAAGAACAAGAACTTTCATTCATATCCCAGCCTTTCCTTTCATAGAATTGAATATATCTTAGATATATTATCACAAGTCAGGTGGTTTTTCAATGGATAACGGCACAAAAATTTCTGAAGAACAATTAGAATTTATGAAAACTGAGCTTGAAAGAACAAAAAACAGCGGCGACATCAACGGATTCCTGCAGAAATACCTTGATAAAGAACACAGCGAGCAGATAAAAAAGGTGCTATCTGACCCGCAGAAGATTAAAGAAATACTCTCCACTCCCTTTGCAAAGCAATTTATGGAGAAATACGGAAACAAGGAGTAACACTATGGATTTCAGCTCACTGAACCTTGAGAATTTAGGCGATATTATGTCATCCTTAAGCGAGGACGATATGGCAAAGCTTAATTCGTTGGCGGATGAGCTTTTCAGGGATAAGGAAAAGAAAAGTGAGAAAGGTTCTGCAGACAAGACCTCGGGCTTTGACCTTTTTTCAGGTCTTGATCCCGCTGTGATGAATCGGCTGATGAACATAATCACAAGGCTGAGCTCTGCACCCAACGACCCGAGATGCAACGTTATTGCTTCACTTAAGCCTCTTTTAAGCAAGGACAAACAGCAAAAGGCCGACGAAGCAATAAAAATGCTTCAGCTTCTTTCGCTTATCCCGCTTCTGGGTGATACAATTTAAAAATGAACACAGGCAACGATTTTTCACTTCTTTTAATTATTCTTATCCTTCTTATAAATGACGGAGCTGATGAAACCCTTGTTATGGCACTGCTTTATATTCTCACTTGACAAAGAGCACTCCTTTTAATATAATAAGCTGGAATTCAAAAAGGAGGATAAGTAAAAATGACATACAATTACAGACCTAACGGCGTTTGTGCAAGAGGCATCAGCTTTGATATTGAGGACGGCACAGTAAAAAACATTAAATTCAGCGGCGGCTGCTCAGGTAACACCCAGGGCGTTGCATCACTTGCTGACGGTATGGACGCAAACGAGCTCATTGAAAGACTCGCAGGTATACGTTGCGGATTCAAAAACACATCATGCCCCGACCAGCTTGCAAAAGCAGTTGCGAAAGCACTTGAAGAATAAAAAAGAGCCCGACGGGCTCTTTTTTTATTCTTCAAAGTTGAAAGTTAAAAGTTGAAAGTTGAAATAAGGTCGCACCTTTACTCTTATTTAATCGGTCAGACATCGCCTGCGAAAGCAACCACCAATAAAAGGGTAACAAGTAAATTATATCTGCCTTTACAGATACAAATGATAAAAATAAAGTCCGCCAATTAAGCAAAACTGCTTTGGCGGACTATTTGTTTAATTGTGGAATCAAGCTAAAACGAATAAAATCGGAGCGAAGCGACCCACATTTCAACTTTCCACTTTTAACTCTGAAAAAAAGCTTACTTCGCAAGCTTTTTTTCAGGAAGCTGTGCAACAATTATTGCCGCAAACATAAGCACACAACCGATTGCTTCTCTCATTGTGGGAATCTGATTTAAAACAATCATACCTGAAATTACGGCAAACACCGATTCAAGGCTCATTATCATTGAAGCAACTGTGGGCTGATTCATTTTCTGCTGACCTAAAATCTGAAGAGTGTAGGCAACACCGCTTGACATTATACCTGAATAAGCAATTGAGGGAGCAGCTGCCTTAATAAGCTCAAGGCTTACCTCCTCGTTTAAAAGCATAGGCACTGAAGCCATAATTCCGCAGATAAAAAACTGCATTGATGAAAGCTTCACACCGTCAACGTGAGGTGAAACATAGTCGATTATCAGAATGTGAACTGCATAGCAGGCCGCACAGAGAAGCACATAAAAATCTGAGCTCTGAATACTGTTTTCAGTTACACAAAGAAGATAAAGGCCTACAAGAGAAGCGGCAACACAAAGCCAGATTACGGGGCGTATTTTCTTTTTGAGTGCAATTGAAAAAATGGGCACAAGCAGAATATAGAGGGCAGTAATAAAGCCCGCTTTACCGGGTGAAGTACCCTTGTCAATACCCATTTGCTGAAGCACCGACGCAAAACAAAGACACACACCGCAGGCAAGTCCACCGAGAAGGAAAAACTTTTTGCCTTTGCTGTTTTCCTCGGCAATTTCTGCCGTATTCTTCTTTTTAAGCGCTCCCATTATGAAAATAACAGGAATAAGCGCAACGCTGCCCAGAAGGCTTCTGAGCGCTATAAATGTAAACGGGCCAACATACTCTGCGCCTGTTGTCTGAGCAACGAATGAGCTGCCCCATACTATGGCGCAAATCATCAGCATTATACTGCCCGTAAGATTATTTTTCTTTTCTGTAGTCATAATTCAATCTCCTAATTTTTATGCCAAAGCAGGAATGTATTGTCCGAGGAACGCGAAAAGCACACATATTATCGGAGCAAAAATTAGTGCAGGGAAATAATTGGCAACCTTGATTTTTGTAATGCCTATAAGATTAAGTCCAAGGGCAAAAATCATCAGCGAGCCAACGCAGGTAATCTCTGCAATTGCAGCCTCGTTAAGAATAGTGTCAAGAAGTCCCGAAAGAATAACCAGACCTCCCTGAAAAACAAGCACAAACAACGCGGCGCACATTACGCCTATGCCGAGAGAGGCTGAAAGCATCATTGAAGAGAAAAAGTCAAGTATGCTCTTTGTAAAAAGGGTTGTGTTGTCACCTTAAGACCTGCTTCAAGGGAGCCTATAATGGTCATTGCACCCACACAGAAAAGCAGACTTGCAGTAACAAAGCCCTCTGCAACGCTGACCTTTCCGTCTTCGGTCTTTTTCATTTTCTTCTGCAAAACTGAGCCCACTGAATTAAGCTTTCCGTCAATATCAAGAGCCGTGCCTACAAGCGCACCGAGCACCATAGAAATAATTGCAACAAGAACATTCTGTCCCTTAAGCATACCTGAAATGCCGATGAAAACAGTGCAAAGACCGATACCTGTCATTACTGCATCGCTGTATTTTTTTGAAATACCCTTTTTAAAAACAAGTCCGATTGTACTGCCCAAAATTACCGTTGCAACATTAACGATAACACCTAACATTGTTGTCACTTCCCTGAAATAAAAACTAAAACAAAGTATATCACAACTGTTTTTTTAACTCAATATTTTACGGAGAGTTTTTTTCAAAACCCTCCGTATTTTTTATATTGTTATGTCAGCACAAATTCCGCTGTGGTCTGAAAGATACATTCCCGCAATCTGTTCGTCAATAATTTTATAGCGTGAAACTGCTGTACCCTCTGATACAAAAACAAAGTCAATGGGCTTTTTTGCAAAAACGTTTCTGCCGTAATTGTGGAAGGTTTTACCGCTATCGCTTTCCTTTGCAAGATATTTTGTATCAGAAAGAGCTTCCGTCATTACGTTATAAGCATCGTTGCCCTCATCTGAGTTGAAGTCGCCTGTGCAGACAACAGCGCCGTATTTTTTGAGCTCG
>JAFOXT010000109.1 GCA_017425745.1 Clostridia bacterium
GTTGAAACACCGTTTAAACCTAAAAGCTCAGCAACATATTCTCTGTCAAGAGGATATGTTGTGCCTGCAAGAGCACCTGAGCCCAGGGGTGAAACAGCCATTCTCTTTTTGCAGTCAGCAAGTCTGTCAAGGTCGCGCATAAGCATAGCAGCATACGCCATAAGGTGATGACCGAAGGTGATAGGCTGAGCACGCTGAAGATGTGTGTAACCGGGCATAACAGCATCATAGTTTTCTTTAGCCTTGTTTACAATTACCTTTACAAATTCAGTAATAGCCTCAGAAAGCTTGTCGCACTCATCAAGAAGATAAAGACGAAGGTCAAGTGCAACCTGGTCATTTCGGCTTCTTGCAGTATGAAGTCGCTTACCGCTGTCACCGATGCGCTTTGTAAGCTCACCTTCAACAAATGTATGAATATCCTCGGCTGTCATATCAATTGAAAGCGCTCCGCTTTCAAGGTCAGCTGCAATTTCTTTAAGTGAAGCTACAATTTTGTCGCTTTCACTTTTGTCAATAATATTTTGTTTTCCAAGCATTGTTGCATGAGCAACAGAGCCCTTGATATCCTGCTGAGCCATACGGCAGTCAAAGGGTATTGATGAATTGAAATCGTTGGTTTTTTTATCGAGAGATTTTTTAAATCGTCCTGTCCAGAGTGGCATTGGTAAAACTCCTTTTTAGTGCAAAATAAACCTCAAGTAAGAATCTGATGAAAGCACAGATTCCGCCCCCTTTTTACGGAAAGCAAGGTTAAGCTTAAATTATGTATCAAAGCAACAACTCCGTTGCCGTAACAGATTGATTATATCACATATCATAATCATATTCAAGAGTAGATTTTTCCGCAGCAACTGTTTCAAGGCAAATAAACAACCACGCGTCAAACGCGTGGTTGTTTATTTGTTAAAGCGTTTCTACATATTCCTCAAGACATAAGCCTTGATTATAGATTTCCTTTGCGTGACTCTTGCCTACATAACGAAAATGCCAGGGCTCATAGGCTATGCCCGTTATATCTGTTTTGTCTGAAGGGTATCTGAGAATAAATCCGTATTTGTGTGCATTATCTGAAAGCCATTTGTATGCCCTTTCTTCCTTTGTGCCGTTTTCCGCATTGATATCTATAGCAAAGCCCAGCTGATGCTCGCTTGTGCCCGGCATTGAAACCCAGCGCAGTGCTTCAGTCCTTGCCTTGTTATCAGAAAAGCCCTCATTTCTCAGCTCCCCTATTTTCTTTATCAAAAGTTGCTTTTGTTCTTCTTCGCTTCGGTAGCCTGAGCGTACAACAAGGTCAATCCCCTCACTGAGGGCATCGTCAAACATCTCCTGTAAGTCAGGATAAATTCTTTTTTCTACCTTTTCACCGCAGGATAAAGTCACAAATTCAAGCTCATAATTTTTCGGCACACGGTATTCACTGTTGACCACCATAAGCTTCCAACCCTTTGATGTGTCTGCTGAACGCACAGGTGAGGAAAAATCTGTTCTCTCAACAACAAAAGCAAACATAAGCGCACATAGAACAAAAACAAGAAACCTGCTTTTCTTTTTCATAGCAAAACCTCCTTCGGCTTCATAATTATCCTACAAGATAATTAAAGCACAAAAGGAGGCTTTTATTTTTCCTTTGGAAATTTAACTCTTACGGTTTTCTTAAGATGTACTTACAGTTTTCTTAAATCAGCAATATACACTTTTAAAATCGTACATATCCTTAACTGTTTCTGCATCAGTGTGGATTGTTATAAGTGTGCTAGCAAGAACAGTCTGAGGTGTAACATGGTAGTAAATGCCCTCATAAAAGCTGCATTCTGCAGCTGCCGGATGCTTATGTCCCATTGAAAGCAGTCCTACACAGCCGCTGCTTCTGAAAACATCATCAAGGGGCTGATTCTTTGGAATGTTATATTTCTCAAGCTGAGCTGTAACTGTGGGATAATACCACTTATATTTTTCGCCCTTCTTTGCCGCACGGAAAAAGTCAGGTGTGTTTTCGTGAAGGAATACACTTACATAAACGTCATCGTTAACCGCTTTTTTTGAATTGATTTCCTTTTCGCACCATTCTACCTGATCGGGATAAACATAACCGTAGATATGGTCAGGGTCTTCATTATCATAAGCCATTGTGTCAATGAAAAGCATTGAGTGGGTAAGCTCACTGTCGTTGTAAATGTCAATACTGTACTGTGCACCGCCGGAAATTTCCTTTTCATCGCCTACAAGACAGTGCTCATACTGAGACAGAAAAGCTGCAACGTCTTCATTTGTGCCGTAATTGATTCCGTCATTGTTGCCCGGTATGTACGCCCAATATTGCCCAAGGTCTTCAAAGGTTTCCGCAACTGTACGAAGCACATAAGCCTTGTTGAATCTGCCGTCATTTCCGTCGTCAATCATATCCCCTGTCATAACCACAAGGTCGGGATCCAACCTCTGAGTCTGATCCTTCATTTTCTGCACAAGGTGTCTGTCACCAAGAGAAAGCATTGTTGTAAAGTGAGTGTCTGTAAACTGAAGCACGGTAAAATCACCGTTTTCATCGGCATAAAAATCAGGTAATTCCTTGTTGGCAGTAACGGTTGCCGCACAACCTGAAATATCGCCCTTTCGTTCAAACTCAGCCTTAAGCTCGGGGCTTGAGTTGAATGTTGAAATTGCAGTAATTACTGCAACAATTGCGAAAATTAAAGTTTTCATAAAATCATCACTCCTTTTTTTAATTCTATCACAACTGTAATAAAGGTGCAAGAAGCTGAGGCACATCCTGCAGAATTAATTATACTCGTTTTATAGAGCATTGTCAATAATAAGAGTATAAATTATTATTGTATCAGGTGATGGTATGATTTCGTATGAACCCTTTTACAAAACGATTAAAGAAAAAAATATTTCAACTTATAAGCTTATCAATACTTACGGCATCAGCAGAAGTCTGATTGACCGACTTAAACACAATA
>JAFOXT010000010.1 GCA_017425745.1 Clostridia bacterium
ATGGACCTCGGTGCAGTTGCTCACCTTGCAACAATCAAGAGCCGTGTTCCCTTCCTCAACTTCTTTGACGGTTTCCGTACTTCACACGAACTTCAGAAGATCGAAGTTTGGGATTTTGAAGACCTTAAGGAAATGTGCGATATGGACGCAGTTGAAGCTTTCAGAAAGAGAGCTCTCAATCCCGAACGTCCCGTAATGCGCGGTTCACACGAAAACGACGACATCTTCTTCCAGAACAGAGAAGCTTGTAACAAGTACTACGATGCAGTTCCCGCAATTGTTGAAGAATATATGGATAAGGTTAATGCTAAGCTCGGCACTGACTATAAGCTCTTCAACTACTACGGTGCTCCCGATGCAGAAAAGGTTATCGTAGCTATGGGTTCAATCAACGACGTTGCTGAAGAAGTTATTGATTACCTTACAGCTCAGGGCGAAAAGGTTGGTCTTGTTAAGGTTCGTCTTTACAGACCCTTCTCAGCTAAGCACCTTCTCGCTGCTATTCCCGAAACATGTAAGAAGATTGCTGTTCTTGACAGAACAAAGGAACCCGGTTCACTCGGCGAACCTCTTTACCTTGACGTTGTTACAGCTCTTGCTACTGCAGGCAGAACAGGCATCCAGGTAATCGGCGGCCGTTACGGTCTCGGTTCAAAGGACACACCTCCCTCAAGCATCTTCGCTGTATATGATGAGCTCGCAAAGGACGCTCCCAAGACTCAGTTCACTCTTGGTATCGTAGACGACGTTACAAACCTTTCACTTGAAGAAAAGGCTGCTCCCAACACAGCTGCTGAAGGCACAATCGAATGTAAGTTCTGGGGTCTCGGCGGTGACGGTACTGTTGGTGCTAACAAGAACTCAATCAAGATCATCGGTGACCATACAGACAAGTACGTTCAGGCTTACTTCCAGTATGACTCAAAGAAAACAGGTGGTATTACAATTTCTCACCTTCGTTTCGGCGACAAGCCCATCAAGAGCCCCTACTATATCAACAAGGCTGACTTCGTAGCTTGTCACAACCCCTCATACATTGATAAGGGCTTCAAGATGGTTAACGACGTTAAACCCGGCGGTGTATTCCTCATCAACTGCCAGTGGAGCGACGAAGAACTCGACAAGCACCTTGCTGCAGATGCTAAGAAGTATATCGCTGAAAACAACATTCAGCTTTACACAGTAAACGCTATTGACCTTGCTATCAAGGTTGGTATGGGTAAGAGAACAAACACAATTCTCCAGTCAGCATTCTTCGCACTTGCTAACGTTATGCCTTCAGCTGAAGCTATTCAGTACATGAAGGACGCTGCAACAAAGTCCTACTCAAAGAAGGGTCAGGATGTTGTTGACGCTAACCACAACGCTATCGACGCAGGTGCTACAGCTTACCACAAGGTAGAAGTTCCCGCTGCTTGGGCTAATGCTGCTGACGATAAGGCTGCTGCTAAGAGCGAAGGCAAAGAAAAGCTCGTTAAGATGGTTGACTCAATCCTTAAGCCCGTTGGTCTTATGGAAGGTAGCAATCTTCCCGTATCAGCATTCGTTGATCATGCTGACGGTACTTTCGAACACGGTGCATCAGCTTACGAAAAGCGCGGCGTTGCTGTTCTCGTTCCCGAATGGGATCCCGAAAAGTGTGCTAAGTGTAACCAGTGTGCATTTGTTTGTCCTCACGCAACTATCCGTCCCTTCGCTATGAACGAAGAAGAAGTTGCTGCTGCTCCCGCAAACATGAAGAAGGCTCCCAAGCCCGTTGTTAAGACAAACTACACATACACACTTGCTATTTCACCCATGGATTGTATGGGTTGCGGAGTTTGTATCGGCGTATGTCCCACAAGCTCACTTAAGATGGTTGCTCGTGAATCACAGCTTGCTGAACAGGAAGTATTTGATTACTGCGTAGCAAACGTAACAGAAAAAGAAGAAACAACTAAGACAATGAACGTTGTTGCAAGCCAGTACAAGAAGCCTCTCCTCGAGTTCTCAGGCTCATGCGCAGGTTGTGCTGAAACATCATACGCTCGTCTTATCACTCAGCTCTTCGGTGACAGAATGTATATCTCAAATGCTACAGGTTGTTCATCAATCTGGGGCGGTCCCGCAGCTACATCACCCTACACAGTAAACGGTGAAGGCCACGGTCCTGCTTGGGCTAACTCACTCTTCGAAGATAACGCTGAACACGGTCTTGGTATGTTCTACGGCCAGAAGGCTATCAGAGACAGACTTATCGCTGAAGTTACAGAAATCGCAGCTTCAGACGCTTGCACAGCAGACGTTAAGGCAGCAGCTGAAGAATATCTTGCAACAGTAAACGACGGCGAAAAGAACGCAGCAGCTACAAAGGCTCTCGTTGCAGCTATCGAAGCAGCTGGTGCAAACTGCGACCTTTGCAAGGACGTTCTCGCTAATAAGGAATACCTTTCAAAGAAATCAGTATGGATCTTCGGTGGTGACGGCTGGGCTTACGATATCGGTTACGGCGGTCTTGACCACGTTCTTGCTTCAGGCCAGGACGTAAACGTAATGGTATTCGACACAGAAGTTTACTCAAACACAGGCGGTCAGGCTTCAAAGGCTTCAAATATCGGTCAGGTTGCTCAGTTCGCAGCTGCAGGTAAGGAAATTGCTAAGAAGAGCCTTGCTGAAATCGCTATGAGCTACGGCTATGTATATGTTGCTCAGATCGCTATGGGCGCTAACATGAACCAGACTCTTAAGGCTATTCAGGAAGCTGAAGCTTACAACGGTCCCTCACTCATCATCGGCTACTCACCCTGTGAAATGCACTCAATCAAGGGCGGTATGACAAACTGTCAGGCTGAAATGAAGAAGGCTGTTGAATGCGGTTACTGGAACATGTACCGTTACAATCCTGCTCTTAAGGCAGAAGGCAAGAATCCGTTCACTCTTGACTCAAAAGAACCCAATGCTGATTATCAGGCATTCATCAAGAGCGAAGCTCGTTATACAAGACTTATGCGTGAATTCCCCGAAAGAGCTGAAAACCTCTTCAAGAAGAGCGAAGCAGCTTCAAAGGCTAGATACGCACACCTTCTCAAGCTCAAGGATCTCTACGCTCCCGACGCTGAATAAGAGAAATAATCAAAGACCGTCCCTTGTGGGCGGTCTTTTTTTGTAAAGTTGAAAGTGGAAAGTTGAAGGTTGAAATGAGGTCGCACCTTTACTTTTGTGCAGTCGCTCAGATTTAGTCTGCGAAACTATAAAACACAAAACGGTAAAAAAGTTAATTATATCCGCCTTTACATATATAAAAATCAAAAATGTAGTCCGCCCTATTCAATAAAGCTGATTTGGCGGGCTGTTTGTAAAAATTATAGAGCTTAGTCGAAACGGATACAATCGGAGCGAAGCGACCCGCATTTCCACTTTCCACTTTTAACTTTCAACTTTAATATAAAAATCCCTTGACATTATTTGATTACTATGTTACTATGTTACCACACTAAAGTGAGGAAATCACTGAATAAAACATTACCCGAAAGGAAGTAAACAAAATGAAAAAGAAATCAATTGCTCTCATTCTTGCTGCTCTTGCAGTAATTATGTGCTTCGCTCTTGCTGCTTGCGGCGGTGCTGGCAACACAGACGAACCCTCAACAGACGCTCCCGAGGCTACAGCTTCAGACCTTGCTTATATCAAGGAAAAGGGCGAAATGATCATCGGTTACACAGAATTCGCTCCTATGAACTATAAGAACGATGCCGGTGAATTCGTAGGCTTTGAAACAGACTTTGCTAAGGCTGTTTGTGAAGAACTCGGCGTAGAAGCTAAGTTCCAGCTTATCTCATGGGAAGCTAAGGAAACAGAGCTTGCAGCTAAGACAATCGACTGTATCTGGAACGGTATGACAATCACTCCCGAAAGACTTGAAGCTATGTCAATTTCAACTCCTTACATGGCTAACAAGCAGGTTCTTATCGTTAAGGCTGAAAACGCTGACAAGTACCTCAAGCCCGAAGATATGGACGGCGCAAAGGTAGTTGCTGAAGTTGAATCAGCAGGTGAAGGCGTTGCTAAGGAAGATGCTTTCTTTGCAAAGGCTCAGTACACATCAGTTGCTGACCAGGCAACAGCTCTTATGGAAGTTGCTTCAGGCGTTTCAGACGCTTGCGTAGTTGACTACGTTCTTTCAATCGGTATGATCGGTGAAGGCACAGACTATGAAGACCTTGTAGTTGTTGATTCACTTGCATTCGCTGACGAAGAATACGGTATTGCATTCCGTAAGGACAGCGACACAACAGCAGCTGTTAACGAAGCTATCTCAGCTCTCGTTGCAAACGGCAAGCTCCAGGAAATCGCTGCAAACTATAAGCTTGAAAAGCAGCTTATCGCAAAATAATTTAAACTGACGATATACCTTGATGCCGTCTTTTCAGACGGCATTTTGGTTGTTCTTAAGGGTGATTTATACCCTGATAAATTTATAAAAATTGAGGATGTATTTATGAGTTTTGGAGTTATTAACAGTGAACTTCTGAAGGGCTTTCTTGAAAATATTGAGCTTTTCTCCATAACCCTTCTCTTTGCTTTGCCTTTAGGCCTTATAATTGCTTTTGGCTCAATGTCAAAAATCAAGGTAATCAAGGGTGCAACAAAGAGCTTTGTCTGGGTAATCAGAGGCACTCCGCTTATGCTTCAGCTTTTTGCTGTAATGTATGTACCGGGCTTTGTGTTCGGTTGGCAGATTCCGGGCAGTAATCCCAGAATGACAGCGGCGGCAATTGCTTTTGTAATTAACTACGCCTGCTATTTCTCAGAAATTTACCGTGGCGGTATCGAGAGCATTCCCAAGGGACAGTATGAGGCAGGTCAGGTGCTTGGTATGACTAAGACACAAACCTTCTTCAAGGTTGTTCTTCTTCAGGTTGTAAAGAGCATCGTGCCTCCTATGAGTAACGAGTTTATGACTCTTATCAAGGATACTGCTCTTGCAAGAGTTATCGGCGTTGTTGATATTATTATGACTGCCGGTTCATTCTCAGCAAGAGGCGTAATCTGGCCGCTTTTCTATACAGCACTTTTCTTCCTTATTTTCTGCGGACTTATGACAGTTATTTTCGGCAGAATAGAAAAGAAGCTGGACTATTTCCACAATTAAGGAGGGATAAAGAATGGCTATACTTGAAGTTAAAAACATTAATAAAAGCTTCGGTAAAACCGAGGTTCTCAAGGGCGTTTCTTTCTCTCTCGAGGAAGGTCAGGTGCTTTCAATTATCGGTTCATCAGGTAGCGGTAAAACAACTCTTCTGCGTTGCATCAACTTCCTTGAAACTGCAGACAGCGGTAAAATAACCGTTGACGGCGATGTGCTTTTTGATTCAGAAAGCACAGAAAAGCTTTCTTCAAAGCAGAAGAGAGACAAGCAGCTTTCAATCGGTCTTGTTTTTCAGCAGTTCAACCTTTTCCCTCAGTATGATGTGCTTGGAAACGTAACTCTTGCGCCCAAGCTCCGTGCAAAGGAAAGACCTGATTTCAAAAAGAATAAGGCACAGATTTACGCTGAAATTGAAGAAAAGGCTCTCAAGCTTCTTAACCAGATGGGACTTTCCGAAAAGGTGCACAATTATCCCTGTGAGCTTTCGGGCGGTCAGCAGCAGAGAGTTTCAATTGCAAGAGCTATGGCCCTTGAGCCGAAAATTCTCTTTTTCGATGAGCCTACATCAGCCCTTGACCCTGAGCTTACAGGTGAAATTCTTAAGGTTATCCGCGAGCTTGCAGAAACCAATATGACAATGGTTATCGTAACACACGAAATGAACTTTGCCAAGGAGGTTTCAGATTACATTGTATTTATGGATCAGGGTGTAATTGCCGAAGAAGGTAAAGCCGAGGACATCATCCTCAATCCTCAGACTGAACGACTTAAGGCATTCCTCAATAAAGTTAACGACAAATAAAAGCCTGCCCTGCGAAGCTTTTTTCGCAGGGCTTCTATTGTATATAGCTTCAGTATGTGATATTATTTAAGTGAAAGAATACCAAGGAGTGATAATATGCAGAAAAACATATCAGAAGCTCTTGATGAGCTGAGAAAAATAGATGCAAAAGATGTTGACGCAATAAGTGAAAGACTGAACGATTTTTCAACTATGATGGCGTATTACCGTTGTGCTATAATGGAAATTGAAACAAAATTCAATGTGCTCAACGAGGAGTTTTCTTTACAGTATGACCGCAACCCCATAAACGGAATGAAAAGCCGTCTTAAAAGTCTTGCCAGTATAAAGGGCAAAATGGAAAAGAAGGGTCTGCCCTTTACCGTTGAGGACATTGAAGAAAACATAAACGATATAGCAGGAATAAGGGTTATATGTTCTTTCCCCAATGATGTTTATATGCTTGCAGATGCTCTTCTTAAGCAGGACGATATTACTCTTGTGAAGAAAAAGGACTATATTGAAAATCCGAAGCCAAACGGCTACAGAAGTCTTCATCTTATTGTAAGTGTGCCGATTTTTCTTGCTAAAGAAAAAAGACCTATGAAGGTTGAAATTCAGCTCAGAACAATTGCTATGGATTTCTGGGCGAGCCTTGAGCATCAGCTGAGATATAAGAAGGATTTTGAATTTACTGAGAATATGGCAAAGGAGCTTCTTTACTGTGCCGACCTCAGTGCGGAGCTTGATTCGAAAATGGAAAGTCTCAGAAAGCTGACTATTAACGACGCATCTGAGATAGATGAGTAATTTCTCTATAGAATAATAAGCTTAAAAATAATTCTTAAATTAAAAAAACGTACAAAATTTTATCTGCTTTTTTTATAAAAAATGCAAAGAATCTCCTCAAGTTATTGACATTTTCTACAATTGAGCTATAATATTATTATGAAAGTGTGAATAAACTCATTATTGAGGAGGGGGACTATGAGTTTTAAAAGCATTCTTTCTGAAAAGAGAATACCTGCCCAAACGCCCGAAAGCATAATCGGTTCAGACGGAAAAGCGGTGTTCGGTACATTTGACAAGGAATTCAGAAATATCAATCTGCTGGACATTAAAAAGCAGTGTCCGTATCTGCCGGACTGGACTAACTGGTTCAGTCTTACTCAATGGGAGGCTGTGGAGGTTAATTTCAAAGATTATAACCTGCTTATGGGTATAAGCGATATGGGTATAATCAACACAGGTCTCATCTGTCTTTATGACAAGAAAAAACGGAAGGTTACTGC
>JAFOXT010000110.1 GCA_017425745.1 Clostridia bacterium
ACTAATAACAATACCAATTACGCAAAGCTTAATTCTTACAGTGCAAATGTAAAGAATCATTTCTTCCCTATGAGTGAAGTTGATACATTCATTGCTAACTGCGTTTACGCTCAGAAGGTAATCAATGCAAAGCCTGCAATTACAGGTCTCAATTCAGCTATGGCGGCCGGTTATGATGTCAACAATCTTGCTGAAATGGAAAGCATCTATACAGCTCAGAAGCCTAACCTTGATTTCCTTTCAGACAAGCAGGATATTATTGATTATGTTGCAGCAAATTATGACGGCTATTCAGGATTCTCTCTTGCAAGTGCAACAGCATTTATGGATAAGCTTTTTGACGATATAGAGCTTTACAAGATAAGAGAAATCAAAAATGCAGTTGATGCTCTTCGTGCTCAGTATCCTGATGCTGAAACTATTGCAAAAATTGATACAGATGCAGAGGGCAATTACATTAACGAAAACCTTACACTCTGGACTTCTTATGACATAATGGTCGGTTACACAGCAGCTCTTGAGAGCTTCAGAGCAGAAAATGTTAGCGCTGTATTTACTGAGGGTACAGACTATGTTTATACCTTTAAGTCAGAGCTTAAGTATGAATGGGATTACAGAGATGCTGAAGCACAGTACGAATCCTTCTATGCATGGTTCCTTCCTCTTATTTATCAGGATCTTACTGCTTATACAACAGAGCAGATTATAAATACAGGCGTTGCAGCTAATATTCCCAATATTCCCAATGCAACATCAAAGAAGTCAGCCTATAATACTATGTATAACAAGTATACAGGTCTTATCGGCGCAGATGCAATGAAGGTTATTTTCGGTGACGGCGAAAACGCTCTCGGTTATATCATTGATGACTATATTGCAAGACTTTATGCAGTTATCCTTGCAAGACTTACCTCAGAGGTTAACACTGCAGTCGGCTATTACGACGCATTCGGCAAAATCACTCTTGATAACTTTGTAGCAGTTAAGGAAGCTGTTGACAGAGTTGAAAGAAACATCTGGACATTTATCAATAACAACAACTCTTCAATTATCTCTTCAAAGCTCAGAGCGGACTATAACAGACTCAGCACTCTTCTTAATCAGTATAACAGCTTTGTTGCAGGCAACGGACTTTCAGGCTTTACACAGAGCCACCTTCACAATTCAAAGGGTGTGTTCCTTACCCGTGAGCCGTGGGAAGACGACCTTGCAAGAAAGACAGGCGAAAACTACGATGTAACAGAGCAGAAAATTCTTGACACAATCAAGAAGCTTGACGCTTTCCTCGTAAGTAACGACTTTACAGAGCTTGTTGATATCGACCAGGATCCCAACAGAGATATTCTTCTCAGCGACTTTATCAAGGAATCAATGGCTCAGGTGTTCTATACCAACGATTTCGTAAATATGCTTATGAACATCGTTTATCCTGCTCTTGCAAAGACACTTGAGGATGTTTACAATGGTCTTCCAAAGACGTATGATACAGGTATATGGGGTGTAGGTTCAGTTAACCTTTCATATAATTCGCTTACAGAAATCATCAACAAAACAGGTATCGGCATTTATCCCAATCAGGTTGACGATTTTGTTGCAAGCGGTTACGGAACAGCTAAAACTCAGCTTTCAAAGGCTTCCAGCTGGAAAGCTCTTCAGAACGCTGAAGGTAACCTTACTCTTGACTGGGGTATCGATTCAATCAAACCCGAAAACTACAGCTCAACATCAGCTTACCTTACTGCTAAGAAGAATAAGTTCCTCGGCGCAATGGCTGAATCCTTTGATGCTATTCTTCCTCTTATCAGAGTTCTTCTTGCAGACAGAGATGATATGAGTCTTACTGCAACTCACGCCGGCTCAGCAAGTAAGAGTATTTTCTCTCTTGACGGTGACCTTGTTCTTAATGCAGACGGATGCGCAGGTTATTCCGATGTTGTTGTACCTATTCTTGAAGCCTTCGGCTGTTCAGGAATCCAGAATTACAACACAGTTAAGAATTACACAACCTCAAGACAGTTTGTAGATGCAATCTTCAATCCCATTATCAACCTTATTGAAGTTAAGCTTGCAAAGGCTCCCGCAGAAACAATCTGCTCCATTCTTCCCAATCTTGCTTATGCAATTCCCTTTGATAAGCTCTGGGATCTTATAGACCTTCTCAATATCAGAATTTACTACACAGTTGACGACTCAATTCTCGGCATCAAGGTTATTGACAGAGCTCCTATTGATGTTAAGTTCAACACCTTCCTCACAAAGAGCTCACTTCCTCTTGATTTCGACATTTCAAACTTCTCCTCAACTCTTAAGTATATTCTCGGCTCAATGCTTCCCGGTATTGACTTTGATAAGCTTCCTATTCTTAACTCAGGTAAGTTTATAAGACACGCTAAGCTCAACACCAACGCTTCAACTCTCCGTCACTCAGGTAAGAGAACAAATCTTGAAGCTGATAAGGCAGATGTTTTTGTAGAATTCCTTTATTATCTTGCTTCCTGCCTTGGTGACAAAGCCTTTGTTGAAGAGCTGCTTAACGCATTTATGCCAACTGAAGACGGCTCAAGTGCTCTTACTCCCGAGGTTGAAACTCTTATTGAAAATATTTATACTAATCCCGATATGGCAATTGCCGCAACCATTGAGCTTCTCAATCAGCAGAAATATGCTCTTGAAAATTACAACTGGTATAACGGCACTGTAGGCGGTACGGTTGAAGGACTTACACCTGCAAATGAGGTTTACCTCAGCTATAGCAACAACTGGACAAAGGAAACAGCTGATTATGTTGACGCAAACCTTAATGAGCTTGTTGCAGTAATTATGGAAATGGCTGAAAGCGACCTTGACATTGGTGCAGAAATTACCAAGCTTATAAACTCACTCTTCACAAACAAAACACTTACAGACCTTGCAAGAGCTGTTGCAGGCGTTTCAGGTATTCTTCCTCAGAAGGCACTTGATATAATTGAGAAAGAAATCGGAATAGACCTTACTGTATTCAATCAGTATGCTGAACTTGCAGACGATTACAGCTGGGGCTTTGAAGACGGAGACCGTGACGGCTTTATAGAAGCAATTCTTACAATGCTTTCAGAGCTTGAGCCTCTTTACGGTGTGATTTTCTTCAATGAAAACCTTACTCTTTTCAAGGATGTAAACAATAAAGACCTTGTAACCTTCTACGGTAATAACGGTTACGATACAGCAATTATTCCTCTTCTCGAGGCTCTTGGCTGTGAACTTATTGAAGGCAGCTACAACAGTGCTAATGCAGAAGAGGGCGTAAGAGCAATAATCAAGTCAATCACAGATAAGCTTGATGAAATTGCAGTTGATCCCATTAACAAGCTTCTTGAAATTCTTCCCGGTGTAATTTACTATGCCGCAAGCGATGCTCTTACAACAGGTGTAAGAAACATTCTTCATCCTGTATATGTAATTCTTGACACTATCCGTCCTCTTTACGATATCGACCTCAACGAAATGCTTGACCTCAGCGCTCTTGAAATTGATATCAACGATATGGGCCTTTCATTCCTTCTGGGTATGGTTGAAAAAATGTCAGGCATCAAGATGGATAAGGCTGAAACAGTAATCTATGACCTTTGCAAGGTTATAGGTGTGGATTACGATTCAGCAAGTGCATTTGTAGGCGCAGGCCGCAAGGGTGCATACACTGAAGGTGTATTTGACAGAGCTGATATGATTACAGTTATAATCAGCCTTCTCCTTGAGCTTCTTGAGGATGAAGAAAACGCTGCAGCCTTTGATAAGCTTCTTCAGGCTGAAAACTTCTCAGCGGCACTTCTTAATTTCTTCAACGGCGTTGAGCCCACAACAAAGCCTATTAACTGGATGTACTTCTTCGGTGAAGGTCACGACTTCACTCAGGACGATTTTGATACAGGTGTAAACATTGTTCCCACACTCGAAGCACTGACCTATCCCAATGACTGGACAAAGGAAAGCGCAGCTTATATTGACGAAAATCTTGACGCAGTGCTTGGCGATATTTTCAAAGCAATGGGTGTTCAGAATTTGTCAGACCTTGTAAGCGGACTTCTTAATATTTACTCAACAGAAACCGTTCAGGAGCTTGCTGATTCAATCAAGAAGGTATTCACAGATTTTGACGATAAGCTTTTTGAGGCAGCAAATGTAGTTCTCGATGTAGACCTTAAGGCTCTTACAGAATATACAGCACCTGAAGGTATTGACACTGCAGAAGAATTTGCAGATGCACTTTCAGATATGCTCGGCACTGTACCCAGTCTTGTTGACTGGATTTTCCGCGGTGAAGATTTCAGATTCTTCACAGGTACAGAAAAAGATGCTGAAGGAAATTATGTATACAATGATATAGTTGTAATCAAGGGTGCTGAAGGCTATAAGAAGGGTGTAGCACCGATTCTCGAAGCACTCGGCTGTGAAAACATTCCTGCAGGTGACGAGGAAGACCTTGTTGAGCTTGTTCTTAAAATGATTTTTGCAAGACTTGACGAGCTTCTCAGCGATGCTGATGAGCTTCTTGAGGCTCTTCCCAACATAATTTACTTCCTCAACGCAGACGGTCTTACAAACAGCGTTTATAATGCACTCAGCGCACTTTACGCTTTTGCAGAATCTATTGAAGGCCTCGGTGAAGAAATTGATATCAACAATCTCTTCGGTATTGATATTTCAAAGCTTTCATTTGTTGATGTTATCGGACTTCTTGAAACCGAAACAGGTCTGAACCTCACTCCTGTAAAGGAAATATTCGGCTTACTTGCAATCGGCACAATCAAAACATATCCTTCAATGAGCGGTGATTATGCTTACAGAATGACATACACTGAAGGCGAAGGCAGAAAGGATATGATAACCCTTATTCTCACTGTTATGCTTCAGGTTGTAAAGCTTGAAGGCAACGAAGAATATCTCCGCGAGCTTCTCGGCGAAGAAGCTTTCAGCCTTGTGCTTAATCTTCTTAACCTTGAACAGAGCGAAATGAAGGATATCAATTATCTCTGGACAGAATATGCAGACACTGACAAGGTGTTCTCAGCAATTGAAACCTCAGTGCTTTATGCAGGACACGAATACGGCCCGCGTTACACCGAGGAAATGGCTCAGTATATTGCAGATAATATAGAAACATTCATCAACAACATTATCTATCTTCTCGGTATCAAGATGAACGGACAGAATCTCAATACTCTCAAGGATGTATTGGGTGCTGTGGTTAACGGTTCACTTTACAACAGCAAAAATGCCCAGGCAATTCTTGATGTGCTTCTTGACGCAGTGAACGAAATTTATAAGCTTGATGGCGGTAAGCATATTGCAGAGCTTATTAAAACATCTCTCGGCGTAGATTTCTCAGTCTGGGAAAATTATAAGGTTCCTGCTTTTGATAATGACAGAGCAATGTTCACAAAGGTGATTTGCGAAATTCTTGAACCGGCTTATCCCGTTCTTGAATGGGCACTCTGCAACAAAAACTTCAGCTTCTTTGTTGATGAAAACAAAAATGACCTTGTAACAATTCTCGGCGCAGAAGGTTATGCTTACGGTGTGATTCCTCTTCTTGAAGCTCTTGATTGCAAGGGTGTAATTACTCCCGATGCTTACTACAATGCAGTTGAAGGCGACAAGAACGCTCTTATTACATCAATTCTCAATCCTCTCTTTGACAGAGTTGATGATATTATGACTGCACCTGCAGATAAGATTCTTGACCTTCTTCCCAATGTGATTTACTTCATTAACTCAGGCGGACTTGATACATGCTTCAAGAATGCTCTCAATGCAGTATACACACTTCTTGATGCAATGAAGCCCCTTGTTGAAGTTGATCTTTACGAGCTTATCAATATCAGACTTGACGAAGTTACATTTGAAAGTCTCTTTAAGCTTATGATTGACCTTATTGAAGAAAACACAGGTCTTTCATTCACAGCAATCAATGCCAATGCAATTGCAGAGCTTACAACAGGTAAGCTTATAAGCTATACTTCAGCAAACGGCAAGACTGCATACAGAATGGTTTACGAATCAGAGGCTTCAAAGGCTGATATGGTAACAATTACACTCAGACTTGTTATCACCTTCCTTATGACTGCGTACAACAGAGAGGTTGCAATTTCTCTTCTTAAGCAGTATCTGGATATGGATAAGAACGCTGAAAAGTATATCCGTGCAGTGCTTGAAGCAATTGCAGATTGCACAGTAAACACACATCTCGGTATGGATAGCGCTCTTGCAACAGTTTACTATGTATTCTATGGCGCTGATATAGCAGCAGACAACGCAGTAAGCGGCAAAAAGGATCTTGACAATGCATGGATTTCACGTCTTAAAGAGCTTGGCCTTTCAGAAGATCGTGAAGAAGAAACCGTTGGTAATCTCATTGCTGATATTCTGGATATCGTATTCAGTGATGAAGGCACTGAGCCCGGCAACGGAAATGATGTTATCGGTTCAAACGGTGTAGCCGGAAATGGCGGAATCAGCTTCTTCCAGAGAATCAAAATGTTCTTTGAGGAAATTGCAGCATTCTTCAGAAATCTTTTCAGCTTCGGTAAATAAGCTTAAACCAGGACCCGTCGGCTTTTGGCTGACGGGTCTTCTGATATATTAGTGTCAATGAAAAAACAGCTGTAAAACCAAACGGTTTTTACAGCTGTTTTGCTTTATTTTATTTCAATTTTAAATTCAAAGTGTGCATTATCCTCATACCATAGCGGGAAATTTGTACCCCACACATTGTTGTAAAGCACAAAGCTGATGCCGTCTTTCTGAATGCTTTCAAACTTGTTGTCAAATTCAAGAATTTTACCCTTGCCGAATGAAACAAGAGGGGAGTGCAGATTTTTTATTCTGAAGCTGTCCCATTCAACTGCTTCAACTGCGTGAAGGTTTCTGCTTCCGTTGAGAGTAACCTCCTCAGGCTTAACGGCAGATCCAAGCTTTATGAGG
>JAFOXT010000111.1 GCA_017425745.1 Clostridia bacterium
AATCTGATCTTCATCAGTTGACGCTTTTCCGGTTGCAGCATCATAAAAAATCCAGGATAAATTATTCCAGCTGTCCTCACTTAAATCGGCATATACAACCTTTTCACCGTCAAAAGCAACGCCTGTGTCAGTATCTGTTGTTACAAGACTCGTTGTGTCCGCTGATTTATCAACAAGATAAATGCCGTTTTCATCTTTATAGAGATATTTGTTATCGATACAGTCATCGGTGATTCCGTTCTCTTTTGCATAGATGCTTATTATAGCGGGATCAGAGTCTGCTGCCTTATTGCTGTCAAACAGACCTAATTCAAAATGCGCATAACCCACAAGAGCTGAAGCCATAGCAACAACTACTGACGCCGCTACTGTGCCAAGCTTAACCATTGTAGATTTTTTCATATTTCTTCTGATTTTCTGACCCTTTGCAACCTTTTCAAGCTGACTTCTGAATTCATCTATATTTTTCTGTCGGTCAGTATTTTTAAAAGCACAAGCCTTCAGAATAACCGCGTTAAGCTCCTTACTGATACCCGAAATTGTAGGAAGATCTTCGCCTTTAATTCTTCTTTCAAAAGCAGCCTGTCTTTCGTTGTATCTGATTATCACCTTATTGGGATCAAGAAACGGTAATCTGTCGTTATTGAGAAGCTTATACATAACAAGAGCAAGCGAATACATATCTGCTCTGCCGTCGCTTCTTCTTCCGCTGAAAACCTCCGGTGACATATAGGTATATGTACCCTTTATAGACATAGCACTTCTGGTTTTTTCCATCTGCTTTGCAACGCCGAAATCACCCAGCTTGAATGTGCCGTCAGAAGCCACAAAAATGTTCTCGGGCTTTATATCTCTGTGCACAATTCTGGTTTTATGACATACCGCAAGAGCATCACTGAGGTCAAGCCCCAGTCTAATAACCTCTGCTTCTGTGAACTTTTTATTTTTGGAATAGGCACTGAAGGCTGTAAGAAGCTCCATTCTTATAAGAATGTTCCAGCCAATACCGTCTTCTTTTTCTATGATTTCAGCATCATAGATTTCAACAATATTTTTTGTTCCCTTAAGCTCTTTTAATATTTCAATTTCTTTGATAAGTTCATCTGCGATATCCTTGTAATACTCCTTTGTCTGCTCTTCGCTCATTTTTTCAGCGTCTTCTGCGTAACCGCTCTGAGGAATGGAAATAACCTTCACTGCAGCATATTCTTCAACACCGTTTTCTACCTTGGAGCATTTATATACCGTTCCGTATGAACCTCTTCCTATTTCTTCTTTTACCTTCCAACCCTTCCAGGTTTTCTCAATAATATTCATATTTCCCCTCAGTCAATTTTACACAAAATTACAGTAACATTATCTTTTCCGCCGTTGGCAAGTGCCTCGTTAACAAGCTTATCACCGATTGATTCAAACTCATTTTTGGCAATAATTTCAAAAATTCTTTTTTCATCAACCATATCGGTAAGTCCGTCAGTGCAAAGCAAAAATACATCGCCTTTTTTCAAAGCACATCTGCAGCCGTACGGTTCAAGTATCATTTCTTCCTGGGGTATTCCCAGATGCTGAGTAAGAACCCTTTTTGAGCCTACTGCCATTGAGTGACTTTCAGTGAGTCTGTATACCCTGCCCTCAGAGAATCTGAAGGTACTGCTGTCACCAACGTTACAGGCAAAAGCTGCTTCTTCTTTAAATTTAAGAAAGGCTGAGGTTGTACCCATTCTGTCAATATTATTTTCCTTCATATATTGGCAAAGCACATTATTGATAATATGATTCAACCTTTTGAGATCACAATTATTATAATCAGTTACCCTCTTTACAGTATCAACTGCAATCTGAGCAGCATCTCCGCCGTATTCTTCGCCGCCCATACCGTCAAAAACTGCAAATATTGCAGGTACTTCTTCGATTTCGTGAATCTCACTTATTGCATCTTCAGCAGGCACAATCAATCTGTCCTGATTTTCTTTTCTTTCTTTTCCGCAATCACTGATTGCATAATACAAAATTTTCATATTAATCACCAATCTGTAATCAGAATCTTAATCCTGAAAAATCATCAACGCTAAACATTTTTATCTGTTTTCCGTCAAGAGTTTTACCTGTAACGTCTTCTTTCCATGTTTTAATTTTATCTCCGTCCAAGGTTATGTATACTGCTGTGGTTTTAGTTACCTTTTCAGTGACCTCAACCTCGGCAGCTACAACAGCTTCTGCAGCCTCTGCAACCTCTGCTGCTTCAATAGCACCCTCTGCAGTTGTTACAGATTCAGCTTCTTCAGTTTCTTCGCTTTCTGTTGTAGTTACAACTACTGTTTCGGTTTTTTCCTCAAGATAATAGAGAGTGTGTGCGTCTTTCATATACAGCTTGCCGCCGTTCGTTTTAAAGGTATCCAGCTTTTTGGGAGATTCTCCCTTAAGGCCGTAAACAGCATAGTTCTGACTGCTTGCTGTAATTACTTCATTCTTTCCGTCACTGTCAAGATCCGTTACAAAGTATTTATCTCCGTTTGCAGCTGAATATTTAACATTCTTTTCAAGTGCTTCACGGTATCTGAGACCGTCTGACATATAAGTGCGGTTCACACTTTCTATATTCCAGCCTTTTTCTTTACCTGAAGTAATCAGTTCAGCTCTTATTTCATATTTTGCTGCCATCGCTCCACTGCTTGCAAACTTTGTAATAACCTTGAAGTTATAGAACAATTTACCATGAGGAGTTCCATCTGTAATCTCTTCTGTTCTGTCACTTTCTGTCGCTTCAATTGTTGAAACAAAGCCCGCATTGCTGAGATTATCAGAATCAATGATTCCCTCGATATCGCCCGGATTTTTATATACGATTGATGAAGCCAGATCTGTAATAACCTTCATATCAGCTTCGTCAGCTTCAAATTTTTTAAGATTTGTGCTGAACATATAAGCTACCTTATCCTGATAAATAACCTTGAACCAATCATTATCACCCGTTGCAATTCTCTGTAAAACTGTACCGCCTTCAGGCGTCTCTATTACGGTTTCAGATGAATTTCTGTAAGGGCAGATACGAACATTCAACACATTAGCAGCAATATATACCAAGTCAAAGCAATCGGTATATTCAACAATACCAGACTCATAAACCTTTTCGTAATTATAAATATCTGCAATAGTTCTGTCATCATTAAGGGTTATAAGCTTATTGCCTGCAAGATAGAATTCGGGTTCCTTGAAATAGTTATCATTGCAAACCTGCTTTACCTTTCCGTCAGAGGAAATTTCATAAATTCTGTAAGCATAGCCCTCGCACCAAAGAAGTAACATTTTATCAGAAATATCTTTATCTGAAAAAATATCGCATACATATCCGAGTGCCGAATAATCATACTCGGTTTCATAATCCTCGGGAGGTACAATTACAGGAAGTTCAATCTCATTGAAGGCTTTATCCTTATAAGACCACACATGGTATATGGTTTCTTCGTTTACTTCATTTTTTATTATGCAATACTTATTGTTGAATGCACAAACGTTTTCCGCTGTTATTTCAGAATCAAACTCAGAAGAAAAACAGATTACTTTGGTTTCCGGCTCATCGGGAATTTCTGCTTCTTCAGACTGCTCTGAAACTGCTTTATCAAACTTGATTTTTTTATTCAGGTCATACATTGAAACACAGAAGTTATCGCCTTCTGAATCTGCTTCAAGGAAACAGATTTTTCCACCTGCAAAATATATACTGTTACCGGCTAAAACCTTATCTGAAACTGTAAAGGTTTTATCAATAAAGGTATCTTCAATCTGTAAAGTATTCGGCTCGTAAAAATCGCTTTCACGGGTATATACAATATAGCCCTTATAAGCAAAAACATCATCTATTCCGGGAATTGTTTTTTCAACCTTTCCGTAATCAAGGTTGAGGAAATTCAGCTTTTTTTCATCTGAATTTCTTTCCTTGTCTACAAAATACATATTTTCATCGTCACAGTAAACAATGCTTACCAATGAATTTCTTTTATCTGTATAAAGACATTCGGATGCGGCATTTTCTATATTATATCTGTAGATACTGTACTCTTTTACCTCTTCCGGATTGTCATCATCAAACTGAGTTTCGGCATAGTAATAATTTTTGCCGTCATAAAGATACACATCATTTTTACTGCTATCCAGCCCCAGCTCTTTACATATGTCAGTATAAATCAAATCTGTTTTGCTGTCAGCTGATTCATTTCCCTGAGTTGCTTCGCTGTTTTTTTCAGTTTTATAATCTATAAGATACTGGGTATCAGCAATTTCCAGAAGATATTTTTCACCGACCTTATTATGCTCAAGGAAAGTCTTACCGGGAGCTCTTAGTGAAGCCGATAATTTCGGGTTTCTTTCCACCTTAACAATTTGAACTGAAGGCTCCTCTGCAACAACCTTATTTGTGCCGTTAATTAAATTTCTGAAAGCTGCACTGGAATTATATGCCGTTGCTGCAAGTGCTGAACCGCAGACAGCCACGACAACAGCCGCAGCAATAAAACCGATTATACTCTTATTAACGCCTTTTTTTCCTTCACCAAGCTTTTCAAGCTGACTTCTGAATTCATCAATATTTTTCTGTCGCTCAGAATTTTTAAAAGCACAGGCCTTAAGTATAATTGCATTGAGCTCTTTGCTTATATCAGGAATAGTCGGCAACGCATCACCTTTTATTCGTCTTTCAAAAGCTGCTTGTCTTTCGCTGTAACGCACAATCTGCTTATTTGGATCAAGAAACGGCAGTCTGTCGTTATTAAGAAGCTTATACATCACAAGTGCAAGTGAATACATATCCGCTCTGCCGTCGCTTTTTCTTCCGCTGAAAACCTCCGGTGACATATAGTTATATGTACCCTTTACAGACATTGAGCCCAGAGTTTTTTCCATCTGCTTTGCAACACCGAAATCACCCAGCTTATATGTACCTTCATCGTCTATAAAAATGTTTTCAGGCTTGATATCACGGTGGATTATTTTTGATTTATGACATACTGACAGAGCATTACTCAGATCAAGGCCTAATTTAATAACCTCAGCTTCAGTAAACTTCTTATCACTTGAATATGTTTTGAAATCTGTAAGAAGCTCCATTCTGATAAGTATATTCCAGCCTATACCATCTTCTTTTTCTATAATCTCAGCATCGTAAATTTCAACAATGTTTTTTGTACCCTTAAGCGCCTTCAGAATCTCTATTTCCTTGATAAGCTCGTTGGCAATATCCTTATAGTACACCCTTGTCTGCTCTTCGGACATTTTTTCAGAAATAATATCATTTAATTCATAATCATTCTGCGGTACGGAAATCACTTTAATTGCAGCGTACTCTTTGATGCCGTCTTCAATTTTAAAGCATCTGTACACTGTGCCGTATGAGCCTCTTCCGATTTCTTTTTCAATTTTCCAGTCATTCCATACTTTGCAAATTGTTTTCATAATCTTCTCCACCTTACATCTTCTGATTTTTAGTTTATCATAAAAGAATTCAGTTCTGTAATTTTAATTTTACCCAAATTTATTTTGCACATAACAGTAGTATAATACTAAAACAGAAGTCCGTCAACTGTTTATAGTTATCAATAAGAAAATTTCTTTCAAATAACTCTCAACCTACTCTGATGTTTAAAATTATTACACTGACTGTATGACATCAGCAGAAAACGACAATAATAAATCGGGAGGAATGATTTATGAAAGAAACAAAATTTTTAATCTGTGAGCACTGTAAAAATCTTGTCGGCGTAATCAATAACGGCGGTGTACCGATGATGTGCTGCGGACAAAAAATGACAGAGCTTGTGCCGGATTCAGTTGAGAGCAGTCCCGAAAAGCACACTCCCGTTGTTACGGTTGAAAAGGATAAGGTAATTGCCGAAATCGGCTCTGTGCCGCACCCCATGTCTGAAGAGCACAGTATTATGTGGGTTTATCTGCAGACGGATAAAGGCGGTCAGAGAAAGAATCTTAAAGCTGATGGTAAACCACGGGCTGAATTTGCACTGCTTGATGAAAAGCCCTTGGCAGTATACGCATACTGCAATATTCACGGGCTCAGAAAAACTGAAATTCCGGCAAATTCCTGAAGACGGCTTAAACCGTCTTTTATTTTTGCTGTATAAGCTCAGTTATTTGTAAATTTACCTTTTGCTTTTTGTATTTTCTATTGACAAATCATACCCATAATTGGTAAAATTAAGAGAATATAATATTCTGAAAGGATGACAGATATGAATAAAGGTAAATTTTATATAACTACCGCAATTGCATATACATCAAGAAAGCCTCATATCGGAAACAGCTACGAAATTGTGCTTACTGACGCTATTGCCCGTTTCAAGCGTCTTCAGGGCTATGATGTATTTTTCCTCACCGGCACTGATGAGCACGGTCAGAAAATTGAGGAGTATGCAAAAAGTGCAGGTGTAACTCCTAAGGAGTATGTTGATAAGGTTGCCGCTGAAATCAAGGATATCTGCGACACACTCAACACAACTTATGACAAATTCATCAGAACAACTGACGATTACCACGAAAAGGTTGTTCAGAAGATTTTCAAAAAGCTTTATGAGCAGGACGACATTTATAAGAGTGAATACGAGGGTCTTTATTGCACACCCTGTGAATCATTCTGGACAGAGTCTCAGCTTGTAGACGGAAAATGCCCTGACTGCGGCAGAGAAGTAACTCCCGCAAAGGAGGAGGCTTATTTCCTTCGTCTTTCCAAGTATCAGAAGCAGCTTGAGGAATACATTGAATCAAACGAAAACTTCATCTATCCCGAAAGCCGTAAAAAGGAAATGCTCAACAACTTTATCAAGCCCGGTCTTCAGGACCTTTGCGTTTCAAGAACATCTTTCAAATGGGGTATTCCCGTAACCTTTGATGACAAGCACGTTATCTATGTATGGATTGACGCACTTTCAAACTACATCACTGCTCTCGGTTATGACCCCGACGGCAGTTCAGACCTTTACAAGAAATACTGGCCTGCAGATGTACACATCATCGGTAAGGATATTGTCCGTTTCCACACAATTTACTGGCCCATTATGCTTATGGCTCTCGGTGAGGAGCTTCCCAAGCAGGTTTACGGTCATCCCTGGCTCCTTTTCGGTGCTGACAAAATGAGTAAGAGCCGCGGCAATATCATTTATGCTGACGACCTTTGCAAGCTTATCGGTGTTGACGCTGTAAGATATTATCTTCTTTCAGAAATGCCTCACGCAAACGACGGCTCAATTTCATATGAAACTATTATTGAAAGATTCAACTCAGACCTTGCAAACACTCTCGGTAACCTTGTTAACAGAACAGTTGCAATGACAAACAAGTACTTCGGCGGTGTTATTCAGGCTCCCAAGGCTAAGGAAGCTCTTGATGACGAGCTTGTAAATGCCTGCTATGAAGCTGTGAAGCTTTGCGAAAAGAACATTGACTCTTATCATATTGCCGATGCAGTTGAAGCAGTTATCAACCTTGCTAAGCGCTGCAACAAATACATTGACGAAACTGCTCCCTGGGCACTTGCAAAGGATGAGGCTCAGAAGGAAAGACTCGGTACTGTTCTTTATAATCTTCTTGAGGGCATCAGATTCATCAGCGTTCTTATTTCACCCTTTATGCCCGAAACAGGCAAGGCTATCCAGGCTCAGATTGGTACAACACTTGACACCTACGAAAGCCTTGAAAGCTTCGGCGGCATGATTGACGGCAACTCAGTAGGCACTGCTACTCCCCTCTTCCAGAGAATTGATGCTGAAAAGATGCTCGCTGATATCGAAGAAAAGCAGAAGGCTGCTCAGGCAAAGGAAAAGGCTTTCAGCGAAATTGAAGGCATTGCAAAAATCGGCATTGAAGACTTTATGAAGGTTGACCTCAGAGTAGCAAAAATCAAGGACTGTGAGCCCGTTAAAAAGGCAAAGAAGCTCCTTAAGCTTACTCTTGACGACGGCACGGGCAAGGACAGAACAGTTGCTTCAGGCATTGCTAAGTGGTACAAGCCCGAGGACCTTATCGGCAAGAGCGTAATCGTTGTTTCAAACCTCAAGCCTGCAGTTCTCTGCGGTGTTGAAAGTCAGGGTATGATTCTTGCAGCAGATTGCAGTGAAGACGATGTTAAGGTTATTTTCGTTGACGGCGTTCCCGCAGGTGCACAGGTAAGATAAATGTACAGTAATATTTTCGACTCCCACGCACACTATGACGACAGTCGCTTTGATGAGGACAGAGATGAGCTTCTGTCCTCTCTTAAAGATAAAGGCGTAAGCTTTGTTGTAAACTGCGGCTGCGACCTTAAAACCTGCCTGAAGACTATTGATATGGCTGAAAAGTACAGCTTTGTTTATGCTGCTCTTGGTGTTCACCCCCACGAGGCTGAGGACACCACCGAGGAGGATTTTCAGAAAATCAAAGAGCTTTGCTCAAGGGAAAAGGTTGTTGCTATAGGTGAAATCGGTCTTGATTATCACTACGATTTTTCTCCCAGAGATATACAGAAGGAAATGTTTGAAAAACAGCTTATTTTAGCAAACGAGCTTGATCTTCCCGTAATTGTCCACGACAGAGAAAGCCACGAGGACACAATGAACCTTCTTAAAAAGCATAAGCCGAAGGGCGTTGTTCACTGCTTTTCAGGCTCAGTAGAAATGGCTAAGGAAATTGTAAAGCTGGGTATGTATATCGGTCTTGGCGGTGCAGTTACCTTCAAGAATGCTAAAAAGCCCGTTGAGGTTGCAGAGTATATTCCTCTTGAATATCTCCTTCTTGAAACTGACGCTCCATATATGACGCCCGTACCTCACAGAGGCGAAAGATGCCATTCCGGACATATTGCTCTCACTGCAGAAAAAATT
>JAFOXT010000112.1 GCA_017425745.1 Clostridia bacterium
ACATTGTTCTTCCCGTTTCAATCGTTCTTATGATTGGTACACTCTTTGTTATCAAAGGTGCAACAAAGAAGACAAAGGTTGGCTGCGTAAAATAACAGACTTCCGATAATAGCACAAGATCGTGCAAAAAGGAACAACCGAAATAACAATTAAGCAAAAATGTTGTTATAATATAAATCAATTGAGCTGTCCGTTTCAACGGACAGCTCAATTTTTCAAAGCAAAAAGACTGCCGTTTCTGGCAGTCTCTTTCTTCATATCATATATTTTCTCATTTTAAAAGCCGATAGCTTATTACGTTTCCAATTGACAAGGCATATTATAGCACTTTAAAGTGCACAGTGCAATATCCAAACTCACCAAACAATTTTGTAATTCTTTGTAAGTATTTACCACTAAAAGGTCATTATCACCAAGAATGCCAGAAAAAACTATAAACATTTCACAAAAATAAACCTTATTGCACAATATCGGCAGCTTCTTCATACCCTAAGCAAGAAAAAAATTCTCTGCAAAGCATAAAAAACTTAATAAAATATAGAAAATCAGAAAAATATGTGATATAATTAAGTTTGTATTTAAACCCATACAACAAATTTAAAGGAGTGCTAAGTTAAAATGAGTTTTAAGGAGTTAATTATCAACGCAGGCTCTTCCTCACTGAAATATCAGGTGTTTGAAATGCCCGAAGCAAAGGTTCTTGCAAAAGGTATTTTTGAGCAGATAGGTACTGACTGCACATTCACACACAAAATCGACAAGGACGGCGAAGAAGTTAAGGTTCTTGACAAGAAGCCCGTTGACGCTAAAGACCACAACGACGCTATCACAATCCTTCTCGAAACACTTACAGACAAGGAAAACGGCGGCGTTCTTGAATCAATGAACGACATCGCAGCTGTTGGCCACAGAGTTCTTCACGGCGGCGAAAAGTTCAGCGGCAGCGTTCTTGTTGATGAAGCAGTTAAGGAAGCTATCAGAGAATGTATCCCTCTCGGTCCTCTTCACAACCCTGCTAACCTTACAGGTATTGAAGTTTGCGAAAGCATTATGAAGGGTATTCCTCAGGTTGCAGTATTCGATACAGCTTTCCATCAGACAATTCCCGAATGCGCATATATGTATGCTCTTCCCTATAAATACTATCAGAAGCACGGCATCAGAAAGTACGGCTTCCACGGCACAAGCCACAGATATGTAAGTGCAAGAACAACCGACTTCCTTATGAAGAAGTATCCCGGCAAGTACAACGCTGACGAGCTCAAGGTTATTACATGCCACCTCGGTAACGGTTCTTCAATTTCAGCTATCAAGGGCGGCAAGTGCTTCGACACAACAATGGGTCTTACTCCCCTTGAAGGTATTATGATGGGCACACGTTCAGGCTCAATTGACCCCGCTATCATCGCTGTTCTCTGCGAAAGAGAAGGCCTTACTGCTAAGGAAGTTGACAACATCCTCAACAAGAAGTCAGGTATGCTCGGTCTTACAGCTGAATACGACGAAAACTGGAACGAAATTCCCGGCACAGCTACAAGCGATAACAGAACAATTGAAGGTCGTTCAAGAAACGGCGACAAGAGAGCAATGCTTGTTGAAGATATGCTTTGCCACCAGCTTATGAAGTACATCGGCGGTTTTGCTGCTGCTATGGGCGGCGTTGACGCTGTTGTATTCACAGGAGGTATCGGTGAAAACAATCCTCACTACCGTACAAGAGTTGCTGAAAAGCTCGGTTTCCTCGGCACAGCAATCTGCGAAGATGCTAACAAGGTAAGAGGTCAGGAAATTGAAATTTCAACTGAAGATTCAGCTCTCAAGCTTCTCGTAATTCCCACAGATGAAGAGCTTCTCATCGCTCAGGACACTTACGAGCTTGCAAAATAAATCACACTAATGTTAAAAGCGGTGAATTCTTAAGAATTCACCGCTTTGTTTATTTTATTATCGTCGCTTAAAAAGATGAAGGTCGCGTACTTGTTTATCAGCGTTGTGGCAACAACAACCGCAACAATATAAGCTGTAGCAGAAAGCACCATCATACCGATGCTTTCTCTGAGAAATCCGTCCATAAAGTGGTTGTTGAAATACATATACAGCACTGCCCACGCAGCTGCAACCGCAACATATTTACCGAGTTTTATAAGCGTTGTTTCTTCTTTTACTGAGTTTCCGTTTATATATGGGAAGTACTTATTTGCAACCTTTGCAAGAGGCACAAGCATAAGAAAGCACACAATTGATGCGGGCACAGCAAACAACATTTTGTCCTCATACTTTTCAAAAATCTCTTCAAACAAGAGCAGCACGGGCTTATGAATACCCATATAGAAAAGTGTGTTCATTCCCACAAAGGAAAAGAGCTTACCTACACGAAGTCGCATTGCAATAAGTGCAAAGGCAACGCAGGTTGAAAATCCGCTTATCAGATAAACAATATAATCATCACCGAATTTATTTCCGTGGGTTGAAGGTGTGCCGTTCAGTCTGAGTGTAATATATCCTACTGCAAAAAGCACCGCACAGACAAGTATGCACATTCCGTTGCTCATACGGTTAAGATACCTCTTATTCTGAAGATAAACATCCATAAGAAGTCTGCCGATAAAAATGCTGAGCATTACATTGGGCACACCGTTTATGTGCCAGGGCAACGCTATATTCTGAGTGCATACACTTACTATGCTGAAGGCTGTCAGTATTGCCGCCATATAGCCCTTATTACCCTTTGTCACTCTTATTATAATCCACAGACCAATCTGAGCGAGAAAGAGCATATAGATATAATAAAGCGGGTTTGAGGGCGCACCAACAATAAGGTTATTACCTACAAGAATACCTTTCAGATATTTCAGCACAGGCACTTCTTTATGAGCTCCAGCAAGATTCACTGCGTATCTTGTAAGAAAGCTTAGCATCTGAAGCCACATATACG
>JAFOXT010000011.1 GCA_017425745.1 Clostridia bacterium
ATACTGTAAATCATATTCTGACCGAAGAAATAGCTGTAGTAGCTTTTTCTTTCAGCGCTGTTGGTCTGCCAAAGCGGGTTTTTGTTTGGTTTCATAAAGCTTTCTCCTTTTTTGTATGTTAAGAATATTCTATCACCACAAGGAAAGCAAGTCAACCGAAATTTATATTTTTTACTGTGTGTCCATATGTCTTTCTTTGATTTTCACATAAAAAACATATAATATCTTATCTGAGCCCCAACAAACTTAATCTTTACATTCCATTTCTTTTGTGATAGAATGATTTTAATTAAAGTTAATATAAAGTTTCAGATTTAAAGTAATATAAAATTGTTAATGAGGTTTATGTTATGAATACTAATGAAAATATAACCCAGGCAGATAAAGACAGAAAAAAGAGATATCAGAAGGAAAAGCTTGTAATGTACCTTTTCAAGGGCGGCATTATTTCCCTTTTCAGCGGTATTCTCTATTTCGTGTGGCTGAATTACTTCAACCCCTTTATCCCCACACCCTTCTACGAAATGGGTAACTATCTTATGCTTGCTCTTTTTGTGGCAATTTACTCATCCTTTGTAAATGTTTACGGCGGTTTTGCCGTGGGCACGGCACCTGTTTCTGATCTGGCATTCTCTCAGATTATTGCTGTGGGCTTTCTTCAGGGCTTTTCTTATGTAATGTTTTCACTTTTGAGCTATCGCCTTGTTTCTCTCTGGCCCTTTATCGGAATGTTTGTTGCTTTTTCACTTTTTTCCGTTGTGTGGTGCCTTACGGCTAACAAGATTTACTTTTCAATTCATATCCCGAAGAAAACCATTGTTCTTTTCGGCAACGTGGATTCATATTATTCACTTAAGAATATCCGCAGCATGAAAAACCGTTTCAATGTTGTGCGCACCTTTAACTGCGAAAAGACTTCTCTTCAGGAGCTTTTTGAATCCCTTAAAACAGTGGATGCAATCTTCCTTTGCGGTGTACCCTCAGATTACAGAAACGAGGTTGTAAAATTCTGTATTGCAAACGACAAGGTTGCTTATGTAAAGCCCAAGATTTCCGATACTATTATAAGAGGCGGAAAAACAATTCAGCTTCTTAATATTCCTGTTTACCGCTGCAAAAGAAAGGACAACAGCAGTCTTATCTATCAGTGTGTAAAAAGAGCCCTTGATATAATTCTTTCTCTTATTGCAATTATTATTTCTTCACCCTTTATGCTGGGCACTGCAATTGCAATCAAGGCTTATGACCGCGGCCCTGCACTTTATAAGCAGGTAAGACTTACCAAAAACGGCAAAGAATTCAAGGTGCTTAAATTCAGAAGTATGATTCAGGACGCCGAAAAAGACGGCGTTGCAAGACTTGCAAAAGACGGCGACGACAGAATTACACCTGTGGGCAAGTTTATCCGTATGACCCGCCTTGACGAGCTGCCTCAGCTTTTCAACATTCTTAAGGGTGATATGTCCTTTGTCGGCCCCCGTCCCGAAAGACCCGAAATTGCAAAGCAGTATGAAAACGATATGCCTGAGTTTGCCCTTCGCCTTCAGGTAAAGGCAGGTCTTACCGGCTATGCTCAGGTTTACGGAAAATATAACACACCGCCCTACGACAAGGTGCAGATGGACCTTATGTATATTGCAAATCAGTCCCTTTTTGAAGATCTCAGACTTATGCTTATGACCTTCAAAATTGTGTTTATTCCATCAAGCACAGAGGGTGTTGATTCAACCCAGACCACAGCAAAACGTCAGAACGACGGGAATGAAGAGTGATTTTTAATGAATGAATTTTCACAGTTTGATGCTGAAGAATCCGTATCTTACAGCGAAAACTATTTTGAACGCAGACACAAAGAAAAAACTACCCTCAGAAAGCTGAGCTTCCTTTCGGGCTCAGCTGTACTTCTTTATGTCTTTATACAGAATTTTATTGTTACAATTCTTGAGGGTACCGGGCTTCTGACCCTTTATTCAAAAAACAATTTCTTCCAGAGCGGTGTTGATATTCTGCTTATTCTTCTGGGCATTCTCCTTCCGTTTACACTTATGGGAAAGAAAATGCAAAAGGCTTCAGGTGAAGCTGAGCCTGTTCTTGCTGAGCCCGTAGAAAGCAAAAGCCTTTTTATTTTCGGTATGTTCGGCTGTACGGGCTGCGTAATGCTTTCCAACATTGTTTCATCTTATATCACCGCATTTATTTCCCTTTTCGGCTATGAGCTTGATGCTCCCGACATTAAAATGCCCGACGGTATCGAAGGCTTTCTTATAACAATGCTTAAGGTGTGTATTCTTACGGCAGTTGTTGAGGAATACTCTCTTCGCGGTCATATTCTCGGCAACCTTCGCCCTTTCGGTGATGCTTTTGCAATTGTTATGTCTGCGGGGATTTTTGCTCTTATGCACGGCAACCTTGTTCAGGTGCCCTTTGCAATGCTTTCAGGTATAGCTCTCGGTATTTTTACAATCAAAAGCAATTCTATCTGGCCTGCAGTTGTTGCTCACGGAATAAACAACGGCCTTTCAATTGTAATTTCTTATATAATAAAAATAGTCGGTGAAAAAAAAGGTATGCTTCTTTACAGCTATGCTATGTATATACTTATTTTAGTCGGAATAATCAGCTGTATACTTTTTGCTGTGCATTCAAAGGCTTTGCGTTTAAGAAAACCTCAGACTGTTCTCAGCTCAGGTGAAAAGGTAGCCGGGTTTCTTTTTTCACTGCCCACAATTGCGGCCTTTCTGATTATGGTGCTTATTACAGCTACATCGGTAAAGTAAAGGAAAGAAAATATGGAACACAAAAAATTTATGTCACTTGCCCTTTCTGAAGCTGTAAAGGCATCAGAAAAAGGTGAGGTGCCCGTTGGTGCGGTAATTGTAAAAAACAATGAAGTGATATCAACTGCCCACAACCTTACAGAGGAAAAGAAAAGCCCGCTCTGCCACGCAGAATTTATGGCTGTC
>JAFOXT010000113.1 GCA_017425745.1 Clostridia bacterium
CACGACCCGTCGCTTTTTAAAGCAAAAGACGGCACTTACTACGCCTACGGCACCCACATCACAACGGCAAAAAGCACTGACCTGATTAATTGGCAGACAGTTTCAGGCGGTGTTTACGACAGCAACCGACTTCTTGTGCCTGAGGGCAAAACCTTAAGACAGGTTCTGGCTGAGCCTTTTTCGTGGTGCGATGCGGCACAGACTCAGTGGGGCAAGCCTGAAAATGAATGGCAGACCAATGTGTGGGCACCGTCAGTAATTTATAACAAGTCTATGAAAAAATACTGCTACTACGCAAGCACCTCACTTTTCGGCACAGCCAACTCAGTTATATGGATGGCAACCTCAAAAAATCCCGAGGGACCCTTTGAATACGAGGAGTGTCTTCTTTACAGCGGCTTCAATAAGCACATTACTGAAGACGGCGATATAATGTATCCCACCCACTACAAATTCACTAACTTAGGTGAGCTTACACAGACCCTTGTTTACACAAAAAAGCAGGTTGAAAAGCAGGGCTGGTTTTATTGGTGGGACGGCTATGATAATTCCTACGGAAAAGCTCCCAACTGTATTGACCCTGCAGTTTTCTATGACGAAAAGGGTAATCTCTGGATGACCTACGGCTCATACAGTGGCGGAACTTATATTGTGCCTCTTTGCAAAACAACAGGCAAGCCCGACTTCTTTAAAATGAAGCGCACCAAGGGCTATGATATGTACTTCGGCAAAAAGCTGCTTTCAACAAACGAGGAAACTGAGGGCAGCGGTGAAGGTCCATTCATTATCTATGATAAAAATACAGATTACTACTATCTTTTCGTTACCTACGGTTTTCTTGATGCTGCAGGCGGCTATAATATAAGACAGTACCGCAGTAAAAATCCCGACGGCCCTTATGTTGACATTATGGGTCAGGAGGGCAACGAAATGAAAAACACCGGTCTCAAAATAAGCGGCAACTACGGCTTTGAGGGTGAGGGTACAGCTTATCTTTCAAGCGGACACAGCTCATATCTTACCGACAGTGACGGCAGAATTTTTGAAGCCTTCCACACCCGCTATAATGACGGCTACGGCGGTTACTTCAATATGAAAATTCACCAGATGGTGAGAACAGAATCGGGTTGGCTTACACCCTTGCCTCTTTCATATAAGGGTGAAGGTATAAACGAAAAGGGCTACGATGAAACGCTTCTTTACGGTGAATGGCAGATAGTTGACCTTAATTCCGTTACTGTAAAAGCAGAAGTTAAAGACGGTGCAACCGATTTCAATACTTCAGTTTCGCCCACACAGAAGGTGAATTTTAAAAACAGCGGTGAAATTAACGGATTTATTGATTATATACCTTCTGAGTTCAATGCAAAAGAAAACGGCAGTGCGGTTAAGGGCACATTCAATTATAAAACCGGCACAGAGTTTATAACACTCACTTTTGGTGATGTTGAATATGAGGGCGTGCTTTGCGAAATGACAGGTGAAAGCGGTAAGAAATATTTAGCCCTTTCTGCTGTAGGTAGTGACAACTCAACCCTTTTAGGTATAAAGGAAACAGTATGAATTTTTTCAGGGAGGTGAAGCCTATGAAAACCGAAAAGCAAAAAGCCGACGGGCTTATAATGCTTTATTCCTTTACAATTCCTTTGCTTGCGGTGCTTATGAGCTTCGCCTTTAAAGGTCTGACTCCCTTTGGGGGAAGAAGCATAATTTCAATGGACGGCTTTTCGCAGTATTATCCGATGCTGATGAATATGACCGAGGCAGTTAAAAACGGCGAGATTTTCTACAGCTTTTCCGGTGGTCTGGGATTTAACCTGTGGGCACAGAATGCTTACTATACCAACAGTCCCCTGTGGCTTTTACTTTATCTTGTACCCCATCAGCTTCAGGCCCTTGCAATTGATCTTATAGTGGTGCTTAAATTTGCACTTGCAGGACTTTTCTTCTCATTGTATCTTATAAAAACGGGCAAGGAAGAAAACTATCAGAAGCGCTTTTTTATCTATACTGCATTTTCTGTCTGCTACGCACTAAGCGGTTATATGCTGGCTTTTATAAATCAGCTTATGTGGACAGATGTGATTGTGCTTCTGCCTCTTGTAATTCTCGGTATGGAAAAGCTTTTCAGTGAGAACAAAACTGCACTTTATACTGTAACACTTTTCCTTTCAATATGGAGCTGCTTTTATATCAGCTATATGGTGTGCGTTTTCCTTTGCCTTTACTTCATTTATCTTGCTTTCAGAGAAAAGCACAGCTTTAAGGAGATAATCAGAAAGGGTTTACGCTTTACCGTTTCTTCTCTTATTGCAGGCGGTATGGCAGGGGTTGTGCTTCTGCCTACGGTGAAAGCGCTTTCTCTTACAATGGCAAGTGATATGGGCTTTACTGAAGGACTTGAAATCAAGTACAGTCTTTTTGAAATTCTCAGTCAGCTTCTGCCATTACAAAAGGTTTCTCTTGAATACGGCGCACCGAATCTCTATTGCTCAGTGTTAGCAGTAGTGCTTATGACGGCATTTTTCTTCACTAAAAAAGTGCCGAAAAGGGAAAGAGCAGTTTCCTTTGCTTTCGTCACCTTTATGTTTATTTCAATGAGCATAAACCTTGGGGAATTTATCTGGCACGGCTTTCATTTTCCAAATCAGCTTCCTGCAAGACAGAGCTTTCTTGTGATTTTCCTTATTCTCGCCCTTGCGGTAAAGGGTGCAGAAAATCTGAAGCTTAAAAAAGAAAAGGTGCTTCATTTTGCATCGGTTTTCTCTGC
>JAFOXT010000114.1 GCA_017425745.1 Clostridia bacterium
AATAGGCCGCCGAAGAATTCAGCATTTGTCATTTCTGCACTTCCGAAGCGCAAAGATAACAGACTTATAAAGAGCAAAATCAGCACAAGGCCAATTTTACCGTATGCTGATTTAGCATTTATTTTGTGGGTCATAAACATCACTCATTATTTAAAATTGATGAAATATATCTGTAGCTTTCAGCCCATCTGCCGCAAGGCTTATACTGAAACAGCTCTTTAGGAAGAAAGTACACTCTGCCGTTTTTCACAGCATCAAGAGAAGCATACTCTTTCTTAGCGAGAAGCTCCTGCATATATGCCTTACTATTATCATAATCGCCCATAACCGATACAAAAATATACTGCGGATTTTCTTTGAGTATCACTTCGGCACTGAGGTTATCAAGAAGCACCTCTGCCTTGTCGGCAATATTGATACATCCGAAATCCTCGAGAATTTTTGCCGCAAAGTTATCATCTGCCTTTTTGGCCTTTGCAGAGCTATAGGAAGATCCGGAGCGTACAAAGAGAATTTTCGGGTTATTTTCTCTTTTTCCGCCACTGATTATCTGCTCAATTTCACTTTTTGCATTTTCACCGAATTGTTCATAATTCTCGGTTTTGCCTGTTATTTTTGTAAGAGTTCTGAGAATAGTGAGATAATCCTCAAAGGTGTCCATTCTGAGCATCGCAACGGGGATTTTCGCTTTTTTAAGAGCAGAAGCAACATCACGGTGAGATGCTATATCAGCCGAACAAATTACAAAATCAGGCTCAAGAGATATGAGTTTTTCTGTGTCGACTGTTTTACCTGCACCCTTATCTACAAGCTCTGTCTCCTCTTTCACAAGACCTCTTTCAACACTTTCACCCACAGTTACATAAACCTCACCGCCTGCTTCAATCCAACATTCAGCAAGCGACGAAAAAAGAACTGCCGTTTTCTGCGGTTTATGGGAAAGCTCAACAATTTCACCTTCACTATCGGTAAAGGTGAAATATTCTCCACTGCTCTCAGGTTTGTTTGTTTCAACAGCACCCGAAATAAAAATCAGAAGAACAACAATGACAACTGCAATAATTATACTTTTCTTATTCATCCTTGAGAATCTCTTCTTTTCTTTTTAGAATTTCGTCTGAAAGTACAGCTTCCTTCGCTTTACTGAAGCCAACTCTCGCAATTGTATCTGCAAAGCGTTCTCCTGCTACACCGTTTTCTTTGTAAAAGAGAATTGTCTTTTCGATTGCGGAAAGGATTTCTTCTTCAGTTTCAAAGATGTAATCAATAGGTGCACCTCTACCGACCTTTTTACCCCATCTGCCGCCAAGATAAAGTCTGTATCCGCCCTTTTCGATTTCCATACCGTCAACCTTGCAGGCCACAGTACATCTGCCACAGCTGTTGCACTTTTCTCTGTCGATTACGGGAAGCTTATTTTCCATCGTGATTGCGCCCATAGGACAAGTTTTTGCGCAAAGACCGCAACCGATGCATTTATCGGAAACCATTGGTTTTCTCTGACCGATGACACCGACATCATTGATATCAGGCTTTACACAGTTATTAGGACAGCCACCGACTGCTATTTTGAATTTATGGGGAAGCTTGACACCGTGATAAGCAACATAAAAATTCTCATGGATTTTTTCTGAAAGTGAAAATGTATCAATAAGTCCGTACTGACAGGTTGTTCCTTTGCAGGAAACAACGGGACGCACCTTCGGACCTGTGCCTCCGCATTCTATACCTTTTGAATTGATAAAGGCTATGAAATCATCAACATTACTGTATGGAATACCCTGAATTTCAATTGTCATTCTTGAAGTCATAGCAAGCTTACCACTGCCGAATTTATCAGCAGCCTCAGCAACATCACGCATAAAATCACTGCTTACCCTACCGTTTACGGTAAGAACTCTGCAGTTGAATTTATCTTCAGTTGTTTTATCTCTTAAAAAGCCCAGACCTTTAATTCTTCCAACTTCAGAAGCAGGAACATTACACTTTGGATATACGGGTTTGTTCATAAAAAAACCTCCTTCATATTTACAACAATAGTATAGCAGTATGCACTGCTTTTTTCAAGGCTATTAAGATATAATATGTTACATTTTAAAATGCTTTAAATTTAGAAAACATTATGATTTTATTATAATAGCTGCATATATATCGCAACATAAAACAAAACTCACC
>JAFOXT010000115.1 GCA_017425745.1 Clostridia bacterium
ACTATCACAGTCTCAATGAAGAATGGCGCAAGCAGAGAAACAGGCGGAGTTCAGCAGAAAATAGAACAAAAACCAACTGTAGAGTTCAATCTTGATATTGACGGAAAATACTCAATCAGCATTATCCCCGAATTAATAACAGGTTTTAAGATTCTTAAGGTTTTTTATGTGGATCTGAGTGTGCCTGTTGACTTCAACACCTCAGGAACACTTTTTGTTCCCACAACTTATGAAGAATACCGTGACCACTTATGTTTATCCTGTATTGCCGGTGATGTGACTGCTACCGTTAAGCTTAATATTAATGTTAAATTCGGTCTTAAAGGAGACAAAGCTGAAACTATCATAGAAATTACACCTGTATCAAAAACCTTTGACATAGGTGAATATTATATATCTCTCGGTAATGGAATAAACTTTGGCTGGGGTGCCTGTCCCAACATAACACACAAGGTTACCGTAACGGTTTATGACGAAAGTGGAAATCCAGTTAAAGATGCAATTGTTTCAACAACTACAGGCTATTGTGATGCCGACGAAGATGGAAAATTCAACGAAACAAGTACGAATACTGACGAAAATGGTCAGGCTGTTTTCTATTTCAAAAAAGGTAATCATGAAGTTGTCGTAAAAAAAGATGGTATTGGCACAAGTGGTCAAAAATTTGAAATGCTTGCAAAAGAAAAAGAAATAAACCTTGAATTATTTGATGCAGAGTATTTCAATGGACATTATTATAAGGTTTTTGAAATTTCAAAGACTTGGAATGAAGCTAAAACTTACTGTGAAGGTATTGGGGGACATTTAGTAACGATAACTTCACAAGAAGAGCAAACTTTTATTGAAAACATAATTCTCATATCGAGCATTTTTTGGATAGGAGCTAGCGATCAAGAAACAGAGGGCGTATGGAAATGGGTAACAGATGAGCGCTTTGAATATACTAATTGGGGTAGAAATGAGCCAGATAATATTGATGGTGCTGATTTTGGAACAATTTACACATTTAAAACAGCATACAATCCCAATTATTCTATAGATGTAGGTCAATGGGATGATTATCCTATTTATAACTACACTCAACCCTATTTTATCTGCGAATGGGAAACAATACCTTCAAACGTTCAGGTTAAATCCTACAGAATGACATCACGAAATATTGCAACGGAGACAACCAACGAAATAATTGTTGACGGTACAACAGCTTCAAGAACCGATGCTTTAAAGGGTGCTGAATATGTTGCGGTTGCTGTTAAAGATGAGTTTGTAGAAGATATTTTTGCTAATGATAATCTCATATACATAGACCAGAAAACTGCCGAAAGCAGTAAAGTTTCATTTGATCTTGTTATTCCTGAGGGTGTAGAAAATTATACTGTTAAAATTTTCGGTGTATCTCATACACATTCTCCTGATGCAGCCGTTACAGAAAATATAGTTGATTCTACCTGCAGTAAACCCGGCAGTTACGAAAGCGTAACATACTGTACTGTTTGTGAAGAAGAGCTCAGCAGAGATAAAGTCGAAACACCTGCACTTCCTCACACCTACAGCAAAACCGTTACTGCCCCCACCTGTACAGCACAGGGCTTCACAACCTACACTTGTTCCTGCGGTGACAGCTACAGCGAAGAAATCGCAGC
>JAFOXT010000116.1 GCA_017425745.1 Clostridia bacterium
TTTATAGAATATATTTTAAAATAAAGGAGAAAACCAATGCCATACTTATTCACTCACTTTAAAGAAAAGCTTACCCCTGACGGTGAGCAGGTTTATTTTGGTCTCAGCCGTGACGGCTTCAATTGGACGGAGGTCAATGGGGGAGAGCCTATACTTACAAGTACAATGGGTGCAAAGGGTTGCCGTGATATTGAAATTGTCCGTATGCGTGACGGCTCATTCGTTATTCTTACCACTGATGAATGCATCGTTTATAAAATGGACGAAAACTATCAGGTCGACTGGAAGAAGGTAAACTCAACGGGCAGTAAATGTCTTTGCATGTGGAAAACAAAAGACCTTATCAATTTCTCAGAGCAGAAGAGAATCTACTTTGGAAGAGATGATTTCGGTTGTCTCTGGGCACCTGAGGTGTTCTATGATGAAATCAATGACGAGTATATGATTCATTGGGGCTCAACAGTTAAAGAAGATAACTACAGCCATATGTCAATTTACTGTTGCACCACAAAGGATTTTGAAACCTTTTCAGAGCCGAAGCTTTTCTTCACAAAGGATAATGAAATTCTGGACACACATATCCGCAAAATCGGTGATACATATCATATGTTCTATAAAAATGCAGAGCGTCCTTCAATGAATATGCACGCAACTGCAAAGGAGCTTTACGGCCCTTATGAGCACGATAAAGCATTTGAGGATTATATGGCAACACTTGAAAAGCCGGGCTCCTACGAAGCGCCCACAACTCTTGTTCTTCCTGACGGCAGATGGTGTCTTATGATTGACTTCTTCGGTTGCGAAAAGCCTAAGATGGGTTATGTGCCTTTCGTTTCAGAAAAGCCCGGTGACAGTAATTTCACAATGAGCAAGGAAAGCTTTTCCTTCCCTTACGGCTTCAAGCACGGAGGTATTGTTGAAATTACCGACGAGGAATATGACAGAGTGAAAAAGTACTATCCGAACAAATAAAATAGAGCTATATTTACAGCGGAGAATTTATTTCTCTGCTGTATTTTTCTTATATGACAATCATAAACGGAACCCTTGAAATCACAGTGTTTTTTTGTTGCTGTAATTGATGAAGCATTGTTTTGGTGATTTTGCATATTACAGAGGCGTTGAGTTTGTTCAACATTACTTCAAAGGCTGTTTGTTTAACTTTTTCTTAACATAATTCATCAAAAAAATAAATAACTGTATGATAAAAAAGAAAGAGAAAAATTGGCAAAGATTCATTATTTTGAAAAATAAAGGAGATTAAACTATGTTACCTGCACCTCAGAATACCAACTGCTATGAGTACCTCAGAATGTGTACTGAAATCTACGATGACGTATGGATGATGCAGCACTTCGGCGTGAAGTATAAGAGATCGAAGATTATCGATGATATTGAAGCTCTTGCGGCTTATTTCCAGAACGAAATGGGTCTTCGTAAAGGCGACGTTTTCACAATTTTTATGCCCACAACCGTACAGAGCATCATCACTTTCTATGCTCTTAACAAAATCGGTGTAATTACAAGCTTTGTACATCCTCTTATGGGTCCTGATTACCTTAAGGAACAGCTTGAGGTTCTTCACTCAAAGGGTGTAATGGTTCTTGATCTTCTTGTTAAGGATCATATTGGTGTTATCAATGATTCAGGTCTTCCCTGTATTATATGTAACAGCTCAGACTACTCAGAAGGCTTCAAGAAGTATGGCTGTAAGGTTGGCGAAGGACTCGTAAAGGGTATTTTCCCCAAGTACAACAACGCTGTATACTATAAAGATGTTATCAAGACAACAATGAGAGTTGTTGGCGAAATCAACAACGCTGACGATATTGCTGCATACCTTAACGGTGGCGGTACAACAGGTAAGAGCAAAACAATCAAGCTTACCTCAAGATCAATCAACGAACTTACATGGAGAGTTTCAGATATCGACGAAATTCACGATCCCGGCGAAGAAGCAGAGGTTATCGTACTTCCTCTCTTCCACTGCTTCGGTCTCATTATCGCTGTACATATGGCTATGTGCAACAGTGCAAGAATTATTCCTATGATGCAGTTTGATGCCAAGATTTTTGTTAAGCTTATGAAGCAGAACAATGTTGTAGGCTTCGGCGGTATTCCTCTTATGTTCCAGAAGCTTATGAAGCAGAAGGGCTTCGACGGTCCTCACCTTAAGAATATCAGACTTATGTTCTGTGGCGGTGACGATATTTCAGACGGCTTCATCGACGAATATAACAGCTACTTTGAAAAGTGGGGCGCAACAGGACGTCTTCGTCAGGGCTACGGTCTTACAGAAATCGGTTCGGTTTGCTGCACCAACACAAATGCTGACTTCAAGCGTGGTTCAATCGGTAAAGCTCTTCGTGGCGTAAGAGTTGAAATCTGGGATGACGACCACAAGAAGGTTCCCAATGGTACAGTTGGTGAATTTGCAATTTCAGGTCCCACAATTATGAAGGGCTACTATATGGAAGGCGAAGCTGAGGACTACGGTCTTTACACTGATGAAAACGGTGAAAAGTGGGTTCTTTCAGGTGACCTCGGTTACCAGGATGACGACGGATTCTTCTTCTTCTCAGGCAGAAAGAAGAGACTTATCATCATCTCAGGCTACAACGTATATCCCACAGATATTGAAAAGCTTGTTGGTGAAATGGCAGAAATCAAGGAATGCTGCGCAGTTCAGGGCTGGGATAACGGCAGAAGTATGGTTCGTCTTTATGCTACAACTGCAAGCGGTATAAACGAAGAAGAGCTTAAGGCAAAGATCTGTAAGGAATGTGAAGAGAACTTCTCAAAGTTCTATGTTCCCAGAGATATTATCTTTATGGATTCACTTCCCGAAACACCGCTTATGAAGGTTGACTTTATGAAGCTTACAGCAGCTGATCCCGAAGTTCTCAGAGTTGAAAGAAAAATGAAATAAAATACAAATTAGTACAATTTGTTACTATTTGTAGTTTACATTTCATATATTTAGTGTTATAATTTATTACAATCCTGCTTCATTTATGGGGCAGGGTTGTAGAAGTTTCTAAATGAAAAAAAGGGGACGAAACAATGATTACTATCAACGAACTGATGTGTAAGGGTTGCGGATACTGCATTAAGTATTGCCCTAAGCACATTCTTGAAATGGGTAAGGAAAGATCTCAGAGAGGTCATTTCTATCCTGTAAACATAGACGCAGACAAATGCACAGGCTGTGCAATTTGCGCACTTATGTGTCCGGAAGCAGCAATTGAAGTTGCCGCTAAAGAGAAATAAGGAGAATAAAACAATGGAAAAGAGATTTATGAAAGGCTGCGAAGCTATTGCTGAGGCTGCTGTAAGAGGCGGCTGCCGTTTCTTCGCAGGTTATCCCATCACTCCGCAGAATGAAATTCCCGAATATCTCTCATGGAGACTTCCTGAGGTAGGCGGCGCTTTTGTTCAGGGTGAAAGTGAAGTTGCTTCAATCAATATGGTATACGGTGCAGCTGCAACCGGTAAGAGAGCTCTTACAAGCTCATCAGGCCCGGGTATCAGCCTTAAGGCTGAAGGTATTTCATACCTTGCATCAGCACAGCTTCCCGCTGTTATTGTAAATATTTCAAGAGGCGGCCCCGGTCTCGGTTCAATCCAGCCTGCTCAGTCTGACTATCTTCAGGCTACAAAGGCTCTCGGCCACGGCGGTTTCAGAACATTGGTTTTTGCTCCTGCAACTCTTCAGGAAGCAGTTGACCTTACATACAACGCTTGGGAATACGCTGAAAGAGACAGAAACCCCGTTCTTATCCTTATGGACGGTTGTCTCGGTGCTATTATGGAAGAGGTTGAGCTTCCCGAAATGAAGGAAGTTAACTTCAATAACACAGAAGACTGGTGTCTTGCAAAGGTAAACGGCAGAACAGATAATCATATGATTACACCTATTCTTCCCGAACCTGCACTTGAAATGCTCAACAAGTTCAAGGGCTTCACCTACAAAGGCTGGGAATTCGCTGATGTAAAGGTTGAAGAATATCTCCTTGAAGATGCTGAATATGTTGTAGTGGCTTACGGTATTGCAGCAAGAGTTGCAAAGGAAGCAATCAACACCCTTCGTGAAGAAGGCTACAAGGTTGGTATGATCCGTCCCATTACACTTTATCCCTTCCCCAAGGCTAGTCTTGACAATCTTGACTACAGCAAGGTAAAGGGTATCATTGATGTTGAAATGACAATTCCTGCTCAGATGCGCGACGATATCGAGCTTCAGGTTAAGGGCCGTTGCCCCGTACACGAATACGGCCGTTCAGGCGGTGTACTTCTTGATGACGAAGGCGTATATGATGCAATTGCTGAAATTGTGAAGGGAGGAGAATAATCATGCCGGCATATAAAAGACCATCTTCACTTATGCCTATGACCACAGGCTACTGCCCGGGATGTTTACACGCTCTCGGCACAAGACTTGTTGCTGACGCAATTGAAGAACTCAATCAGCAGCAGAACGCAATCAACGTAATTTCAGTTGGTTGTTCAGCACTTAACCTCTACAGCTGGAACGGTGACGATATCGGTGCTGCTCACGGACGTGCTCCCGCAGTTGCAACAGGTATCAAGCGTTGCCTTCCCGACAGACTTGTTTTCACTTATCAGGGTGACGGTGACCTTGCAGCTATCGGTCTTGCAGAAATTATGTCTGCAGCAAACAGAGGTGAAAACTTCACAGTTATTTTCGCTAACAATCAGACCTACGGTATGACAGGCGGTCAGATGGCTCCCACAACTCTTATCGGTCAGAAGTCAACAACAACTCCCTTCGGCCGTGATGCTCAGACAACAGGTTATCCTCTTAAGATGTGCGAGCTTATCTCAACTCTTGAAGCTCCTGTTTTCGTTGCAAGATATGCTCTCAATACTCCCAAGGGTGTTGCAGATGCAAAGAAGGGTATCAAGAAGGCTTTTGAGCTTCAGCTTGCAGGTAAGGGCTTCACATTTATCGAGCTTCTTACAAACTGTCCCACAAACTGGGGTATGAGTCCTCTTCAGACTCTCGATTATATGGATACAAACACAATCCCGTATTTCAAGCCGGGTATTTATAAGGATGCGGAGGTACAGGAATAATGAAAAAATCATTTGTATTTTCCGGTTCAGGCGGTCAGGGTATTATGAGCGCAGGTATTATGCTCGCTCACACCGCTATTGATATGAATAAGCACTCAACATTCCTTCCCGAATACGGCCCCGAACAGCGTGGCGGTAGTGCTAAATGTACAGTAATCATCAGCGATGATCAGATTATTTCACCTCTTCCCAAAAAGTGTGATACTCTTATCGCTATGAACGAACAGGCTTATAATAAGTTCTCAGAGGATATCAAGGAAGGCGGACTTCTTGTTATCAACTCAAGCCGTGTAGTAAGCGGTGTTGACAGAACAGACGTAACTGTTGTTGCTGTTCCCGTTGACGATGTTGCCCTTGAACTCGGTAATGTTAAAATGGCTAACACAGTTCTTATCGGTGCACTTGTTGGTGCAACAGACATTGTAAGCAAGGAAGCAATTGTAGCTTCACTTGAAGCAAAGTTCGGTAAGAAAAAGCCCGAAATTCTTGAGCTTAATATGAAGGCTCTTGAAAAGGGTATTGAACTCGGTAAAGCACACAAAGTGTGAAAATAAAACAAAAAGTAAAAGGAGAATAAAACTATGGCAAAGTATAGTTTTGACACAAAATTCAGCGTTCTTATGAAGGATCCTCAGGTTATGGAAATCGTTGCAGACCTCTGTCCCGATATTCTCAACCACCCCATGAAGAACCTCGCTCTCAGCCTTGGCTTCACACCCAACCAGGGTATGGTTGTACTTTCAAAGATGTACAGCAAGGAAAAGATTGAAGAATTCAAGAAGAGACTTGAAGCTATTGAATAATTGAAAAAATTATTTAGCGGCACCGTGAAAACGGTGCCGTTTTATCTTGCCAAAAAACAATTTTCAGAGTATAATATAACCGAAATGAGGTGTATTATATGAAACGTAACAGAATTATTGCAGTGCTTCTGCTTCTTATAATCCTTTTTACCTTTTCTTGTTGCAAAAAAGATGAGGTTGACCCCTTTGGCAATACAGTGCCCGAAGAAATGAGTACAACAGAAAACACTACCGAAGCTCCTTCTGCGGAAGAAAGCACCACTGAAAA